>CACZKQ010000122.1 GCA_902781765.1 uncultured Elusimicrobium sp.
CTTCAAAATGGATCCTGTGGTTTGTTCTGATAACAGTATATGCTTCAATCATTGGGGGTCTGTTTTACTATAATTTGTTCAAATTTGTTTTTGATAAAAAATTGCAAAATGAGATGGTAGAAATGGTGCGTTACCGGGCTCCTTCTTTGGTACAATGGTTGGCTTCCCGCCCAAAAGGAGAGGCTACCTTCCGCGAAGCGGAGATTATGAAAGGGCTTGTGCGTAATGATGACCGTATTAGAAGCTTAATCTACTTAAACTATGACGGCTCTATCCGCTGGCATGAAAATACGAAATTTTTGGGGATGTCTTATTCGGATTACAATAATGCCGTTGGGTTTGATACGAATGCCGTTGTACAGGCTATCCAAGATCGCTTGCCCCGGGCAATTATGTTTAATAAGGGGGCCGATTATGATATGGCAATCCCTTTGCTCGCGAAAAATAACACAGTGGCCGGCGTGGTCAATGTAACTGTTTCGCGTGATAATGCCCGTAAACTAATTCACTCCTCCATGGTGCGATATGCTTTTGGAGCCTTGATTATGATTTTGCTTATCGGCGGGGTGCTTTATTTGTTCTTGTTGCTTAAAGTGATTCGTCCGTTAGGTACCTTAAAGGACGGGGTGGAAGCCATTTCGCTTAATAATATGACGTTGGCTTTCCCTGAGCGTAAAGATGAAATTGGGGAAGTGGCATCTTCGGTAAATGGTTTGTTAAATAAAATCAAAGAAGATTTAAAAAGCAAAGAAAATGTGGAAATTTTGGCTGTTGAAAAAGAACAACAATGGTGGAAGGCTATTTTTGCCGTAGCTGTTCCAAAAGGTGCGCGTGCCTTGGTGGTGGATGAAAATAATAACGTCCTTTATACCAACTTTGAGCTTAACATCCCGGGTAAGGAAAAAATACACTTGTTAGATATTTTTGACGGAAGACAAAAAGAAATCATTCAAGTAGTAGGGGAAGCCCTTGAAAACCCGACGAAAGTTTTGCGCAGTTCTGTAGATAATAAAGATGTACAATATTTAGTAAAAGCGGTTCAACTGCCGGATGATGCCGGTAAAAACCGCATTGTAGTGGTGTTAGAACCCAAAAAATAGGGAACATTTGTTGTAGGGAGAAAATATGAAAGTAGAAATTAAAAAAATTAGTGTTATGACGGTCTTATTTTCCGTATTCCCACTCGCGGTATTTGTGGTGATGCTGGTAGGTGCATTTTTGGAACTTTTTAATCCGGAATCGGTGTTAAGCGTAGATTATTTTATGGGTCTTGTGATGCGTGCTATCCAAGAAACCATTTTATTCTTGGTATCTACTGTTTTCTTTTTGCTAACGTACAATGTGTTGACCGCTTTGGGAATCCGCGGTGTGCGTGTAACTTTAGAAGATAAAGAATAGGAGTTAAACTGATGAAAAAAATTGTTAGTTTGTTGTTAGTAGCATCTTTGGCCGCAACAGCCTTTGCTGCCCAGCCGAAGAAAAGTGCCCCGGCAAAGAAGGAAAAAGCTTCTTTTATCATTGTAGAAGATGAAAACTACGTTGCCGGTAAGGAAGATCGTGTGCTTACGTCCGGGCTTGCGGAGTTTTTAAATGTGGAGCCGGAAGTTACGCACGTGCCGTATTCTGTCGCCAAAGCAGATGCCAAATTAGCGGGGTTGGACTATAGCTTTTTACCGCTTTATTTGATTAAAAAAACACCGGCTATTCGCTCTAAAATGGAAAAGCATATTCAGTATGGGTATGTTTTAGAGAATGATGAATATGTCATTTTGCCGCATCAAACACGGCAAGGGGTATATACGGGCAAGCCGGAAAAACCGGGAATTATGGAAATCTTTGTAATGTCCCAATGTCCGTATGGTGTAATGGCTGAAAATGTGGTCATTCAAGCCAAAAAAGAAGGGAAAGCCCCTAAAGCTAATGATATTCGCATCCGCTATATTGTGGATTACAACGACGCGAAAGGTTTTAACAGTTTGCACGGTTCCGGTGAATGGGAAGAAGATGTTCGCCAATTATTGATTGCGAAATACTATCCGGGAAAATTGTGGAAATATTTAGAAATCCGCAATAAAGATTATCGTTCCAGCCGCTGGGATAAAGCCATGGAAGATGCCGGTATCAATGCCAAAAAAATCATGAAAAAATTTGATACGGAAGGCTTGGAACTTTTGAAACAAGAAGCTGCTTACGGTAAAGAATACGGAGTGAATGCTTCTCCTTCTTTCTTGTGGGAAGGGAAGGTCCAGCTGGATTTTGGGTCTGCCTCTAAAATTGAAGGATTTGAATTTTTAAATCCAGATACTTCTAAACCGGGCGCTCAAGTTCCTGCCGGAAGTTGCTAACTTATTTTTAGATGTTAATAGATACGGGGGCGGAATTGATTCCTCCCCCGTTTTTAGAAAAATGATGTGTCACGGACTATGCGAACCAAACGATTACGAGGCCTGTTTTTTAAAGCGGTATTTGTGCTGGCACTTATCTCATTAGTGCCGGTGGGGTTCATTGGTTTTCATGTATTACGTGTTAATAGCCGTATGTTGCAGCGCGAAATTTTGCAGCGTCAGCAAAATGTAGCAAGCCGTTTAGCTTCTGTTGCCCAGTCTTACCTGACGCACATTTCTCAACTTTTTATCGTTTTTACGGATTTGCATACCGATTTTGGCGGACATGATTTTTTAGATAAGTACGATTTAAATTATTTGAAAAACCGGGATGCTTCCATTGTTTATTTAGCGGCATTAAATTTAAAAGGAACTGCCATTGTTCAAGATGGCACTCCCAGTGCGCCTCTTCATGCACAGGAGATGAAATCCATTCAGCACACTTGTATCCAGGAAGGGCAGCCGTATATTGGGAATGTTTTTAGACGAAACGATGGTTTTTCCGGGCTACTCATGGCTTTTCCGATTCGCAAACAAGTAAATGATAGACAAGTCCGTGGGGTACTGTTAGCAGAAATTGAATTAGGTGGGTTAGATTTGGCCTTATCGCAAGCATATCCGCTTGAAATGGAAGCCATGATTGTAGATGGATTGGGACAGGTAATTTCTTACAATGGTTCACCTGCCGGTATTGCGCCGGATTTGCTGACGAGTTTGAAGCAACAACTTGAGCAAGTGCAAGCACAACTACAAGGGAAATCCGGGGGCGAAGTGGTATTACAAGATGGCAAGAAGTGGCTTGCAACTTCGGCGCGGCTAATTTCATCGGACTGGAAAGTATATGTACTGCAACCGGCTAATATTGCTTCTCAATTATTTAAAGAAAGTTTGAACCAATCCGGTTGGGATGTATTTTTGCTTATTGGAGGGGTGATTCTATTTTTAATCGGGGTCAGCTATGTGGTGATTATTCCCATTACACGCCCGGTGGAACGTTTGCGTGCGGAGGCACTTAAACTGCGTGAAGCGCAAGATTATGTAATTAAAAGGGAAGAAGTGATAATCCCTGATAATGAATTGGGGGATTTAGTACAGGCTATTGTGGAGATGTCCCAAGTGTCGCATGCCCGGTATGAGGCCTTACTTGCCGCGCAACAAAAATTAGCCTCTGCCAATCAGGATTTGGAACAGCGGGTGGAAGAACGAACCCGGGAATTAAAAGAAACAACGAATGAGCTGGTCCGGGTAGAGCGTCTGGCTTCTATTGGACAGATGGCTTCTATTATCAGCCACGAAATTCGCAATCCGTTAGCGGTGATTAGTAATGCTACGCGGTTAATTAAATTGCTTATTCCCTCGCAAGAGCCAAAATTAACGAAGCAAATTAACATTATTGAGGCAGAAATTAAGCAAGCCAATAGCATTATTAGCGAAGTGCTTGGTTATGCCCGCACGCGGGAACTTATGCTTAGTACGATTGATTTAAATAGTTATTTACACGATATTTTGGCGGTTTATTCGTTACCGGTAAACATAAAACTGGTGGAAGAAATAGAGTCCGAAAGCGTGCGTATTAAAGTAGATGCGGAGGAAATAAAACAAGCGATTCGTAACGTCATTTCAAACGCGGTAGATGCCATGCAGCCTAGCGGAGGTATATTGCGTGTAGGAACCAAAATCGGCAAAAGACTGGTTTGTATTTTCATCGCCGATACAGGCCCGGGAATTACACCGGAGGTACGTCAAAAAATGTTTGCGCCGTTTTTTACAACGAAAGCACGTGGTACCGGTTTAGGATTAGCGGTTGTGGGCAAAGCCGTTAGCCGGCATAAAGGAAAATTATTTATTTCCAGCGAAGAAGGCAAAGGAACCTGTTTTCAAATTTATTTCAAAATTTACAAAAAAATCGGAGAT
>CACZKQ010000123.1 GCA_902781765.1 uncultured Elusimicrobium sp.
TTTGGGTCTTCACAACGCGGATTGTCATTGGTTAAAAAAACGAAGTCCGCTTGCTCACAGGCCGTCCGGCCCATTAAAGGACGTTTGGTGCGGTCGCGCTGACCGCCGCAGCCAAATACAACAAAAATTTTACCTTGAGCAAACGGTTTTACTGTTGCAAACGCACGCTGAAGTGATTCGTTCGTATACGCAAAATCCACAAAGGTAAAAAATGGTTGCCCTTCATCTATTCGTTCCATGCGTCCCGGCACGCCGGGCAATGCGGCTAATCCTTTTACAATTTGTTCGGTTGAAATTCCCTGTGCTTGCGCCGCGGCCCAAGCCGCTAAAGCATTATAAACATTATGACGGCCCAGCAAGTTAATACGTGCGGGAATTCCATTTACCGTAAATTCCGTATGCGTCAAAAATTCGCGGATATTTTCCGCCTTTAAATCCGCCTCTTTTTCCAGGCTAAAAGTAATTGTTCGCACGCCGCAAGATTGCATTTCTTGTATGAGGCGCTGCCCATACATATCATCTGCATTAACAACGGCCACACGATTCTTTTTAGGATTTGTGGGATCGGCCAAATTAGCAAATAATTTACGTTTGGCATTAAAATAATTTTCAAACGTTTGATGAAAATCCAAATGATCCCGTTGTAAATTCGTGAATATAGCGGTATCGTACCAAATATGCCGCACACGCTGAAGTTCTAATGCATGTGAAGATACTTCCATCACTACATTATCACAACCGTCCTCTCGCATCTGCGCTAATAGTTTAAAAAGAGTCAGCGCAGCCGGAGTGGTATTAGGCGCGTCGCACAATTTTTGGCCACCGCTTCGGTAACTGACCGTACCAAATACGCCTGTTTTCCGGTTCGCTTGCAAAAAAATAGATTCTAATAAATACGAAATGGAGGTCTTTCCCTTTGTTCCGGTAATGCCAATCATGGCCATAGCGTCCGAAGGACGACCGTAAAATTCATAAGCCGCATCCGCCATATCTTTATCAATATCCGTGGAATGAATAAATAAAACCGGATAGGGTTTGGTGGGCGCGAGAGCAGAAACTATAACAGTCGCACCGGCGTCAATAGCTTCGTCAATAAACAAATTACCGTCTACATGAGCTCCTTTCAGCGCAAAAAAGACAAATCCAGGTCTTACGTCTTTAGAAGAAAACGTAAGTCCTTTCACCCAAATATCTTGCTGCTTTGCCTGCGCCAAAACGATACTTGTAGCCATATAGATATGTTATCAAAATTGCAAAGTTCGGAAAAACTATTTTTTGCCGTTTGTCAAAAGATGCGATACATCTGCCGCTAATAAAGATAAATGCGTCCTAATTTGCGCTTGACGGGTTTCCAACAAAGGAAGCAAGGTATTACGAATCCAGTTGCGCGTAAACGCATCCTCAAAATTAGTTTGATCCGTTTGGTGCGTAAGCCCGTTATTTTCTAAATAGGCTTCAGTTTCCTTTTTGGAAATACACAAAAGCGGACGGATAATTTCCACCCCGGCGCACAGCGGGCGGCGAAGCGGAATGCCGCAAAGACCTTTTGCCTTCGTGCCGCGTAATAAATTAAGTAGAACCGTTTCCGCTTGGTCATCTAAGTGATGGCCTAAAGCAAGCTTGGTAGCGCCCCACTTTCGGGCCACTTTACTAAAGGCCTCGTAGCGCGCCTTGCGAGCGGCATGTTCGGGGCTGAGGCCTTTTTCCTTGCGCCATTTATTGACGTTTACTTTCTCCGAAAAAAATTCAATATCATGTTGCTTGCAAAACTGCGCACAAAATTGTGCATCTTCGCTAGCAGCCTTACCGCGAAGGCCATGGTTTACATGAATTGCCGCCAGACGAAAATGTTTTTCGCGCGCTAGATAATTTAAAAAATGCAATAAACACACAGAGTCCGCTCCGCCGCTAAAACCAACAAGGACCAGATCTTTTCGGGAAATCAGTTTCCCCGCAAAAGTGCGCATACGCGGGAGGACAGAAGCATTAAAGTTTTTCTTTTTCATATAAAAAAGTATAATAAATAATGAGAGGTTTTGTGATATTATGAAAAAACGGATTTTAATTGTAGAAGATGAAGCCGCAATCATTGAACTGTTGCGATTAGTATTAGAACGAGAAGGATATGAAGTTCATTCTTGCCAGTCCGGCCGTGATGCAATTAGCACCATTAAGAAAGTGAATCCTCATTTGGTACTGCTAGACGTCATGCTGCCCGGTCTTGATGGGGCATCTATTGTACGCATCATGAATGAAGATGAAATTCTTTCGTCTACCCCGGTCATTGTTACCTCCGCGCTTCGCGAATCGGAAAAAATGTTCTTGCCATACCCGCAAGTAAAGGCTTTTTGCTCTAAGCCCTTTGCTTTAAAAAATTTGGTAGAGCAAGTTAAACATGCTATTGGCGATTAGTAAATCGCTCCCGTAGCAATTTTAAACGAAAGAGGGGTTTTCCCCCTCTTTCATTTTTTATATCACTACGTATTTATTTTACTTTCATTTGCCTTAGTTCAAATAAGCGGTCGCGCAGTTCGGCAGCCAGCTCAAAATTTAGCGCGTCGGCCGCGTCTAGCATTTGCTGTTCAATATCTTTTTCCACCGCTTTAATGTTTTTGACAGTCGGCTCCGGTAAGGATTCTTTTAAAATACCGAACGCGCTTGTTTTGGCTTGTTGCTCAAATTCTTTGAGTTCCACTTCTGCTTTTTGAATTGTTTTGGGCGTGATGTGGTGTTCTTTGTTGTAGGCCTCTTGCAGTTTGCGGCGGCGGTTCATTTCGTTAAGCGCGTATTTAATAGAGTCGGTTTTTCTGTCGGCATATAAAATAACTTCGCCGCCGGCGTTACGCGCCGCACGCCCGGAAATTTGGATAAGCGTGGTGGTGTTTCGCAAGAACCCTTCGTTGTCTGCACCTAAAATGGCTACTAACCCAACTTGCGGGATATCAATCCCTTCGCGAAGCAGGTTAATGCCGACGAGCACATCAAAATCGCCGCGGCGAAACTCTTTCAAAATTTCCACGCGGTCTAGTGCTTCAATGTCCGAGTGCAAATACTGCGTTTTAATTTTCCGCTCCGCAAAATAACTGCTCAAATCTTCCGCTGTTTTTTTGGTAAGAGCCAGCACCAGCGTACGCTCGCCTTTTTTAATATGCTCGTTGATTTTCCCAACTAAATGGTCAATTTGTCCTTCGGTAGGGTGCAGTTCTACTTTCGGGTCCACGAGCCCGGTAGGGCGGATGACTTGCTCCACAATGTTATTTCCGCATACGCTTAATTCATACGGTCCCGGCGTAGCCGATACAAAAACGGTGGACGGCAGTAAACTTTCAAATTCCTCAAATTTTAACGGGCGGTTATCCAAGGCAGAGGGCAGGCGGAACCCAAAGTCCACAAGCATCTGTTTACGCGCGCGGTCGCCATTAAACATCCCGCGCACCTGCGGCAACGCAACGTGCGATTCGTCCACCATCATCAAAAAATCGTCGTATTTTTTAAAATAATCAATAAGCGTAGACGGCCGCTCCCCCGGTTTACGTCCGTCCATGTAGCGCGAATAATTTTCAATGCCACTGCAAAAGCCCGCCTGTGTGAGCATTTCCAAATCGTACTCGGTACGTTGTTTTAAGCGGTACGCTTCCATTTCTTTGCCTTGGGCGATCAGTTCCGCATGGCGAACTTGCAAATCTTGGCGGATTTGCTCAATGGCATTTATGGTATCTTCGTCCGTCGCCACAAAATGCTTGGCCGGGTAAATCCACGCCTCTTCCAGTTCGGCTAACACATTACCGGAAATGGGGTGAATTTCGTAAATGTGCGAAATTGTCTTACCGGAAATCTCCACGCGAAGTGCATTTTGCGAGTAGGGAGTCATGATGTCCACATTCGGCCCGCGTAAACGGAAATTCCCGGCAGTAAATTCCAGTTCGTCGCGGTGGTATTGGATTTTTATGAGGTGACCCGAGAGCTGCGCGCGGGTCATTTCGTTTCCTTTTTTGACATAAATACGCATTTCGCGAAACGAGTCCGGCGAGCCGATATTGTAAATGCACGACACCGATGCCACCACAATTACATCGTTACGCGACGTAAGCGACGTAGTAGCCTTTAAACGCAGTTTATCAATATGCTCGTTGACGGCAGAATCTTTTTCAATATAGGTGTCTGTTTGCGGGATATACGCTTCGGGTTGGTAATAATCGTAATAGGAAATAAAATACTCTACGGCATTTTCGGGGAAGAATTGCTTGAACTCGGCGTATAACTGCGCGGCAAGCACTTTGTTA
>CACZKQ010000124.1 GCA_902781765.1 uncultured Elusimicrobium sp.
CTGCATCATAACGCGCCAACTCCGCTTCCAACGAGGTGTTCATATGCTTAAAAAAATCATCCACCCCTGCCGGCCAATAGACAGCAGCATCCACCGTGCCGCGGTCGCACACAATCAACGGAGCTTCGGACGAATTCTCCGCCAGCCATTCCATTTGTTGGGTAGCATAAAAAATAATGCGCTGGGCTGCTTCAATGTGAGGGCGACTATTATCTTTGCGCGGAAACCCTCCGCTAAAAATTAAAGTTGCCGCTTCTTTTACAAGTTCCACTTGCGGGCCGAACGTTTCTTTTAAGACGGACAAAGCCGTCGTTTTCCCACTATTCGGTCCACCGGTTAAAGCTATTTTCTTACGCTTCATGAGTTCCCTCCGCCGGAGCCGGAACCTGTTGTTTCCGGGCCGCATTTAACTCTTTTAAGTATAACACTTTTAACTCTTCAAATTCTTGACGTTTTTCAGCAGGGATATCCCGCACTGCAGAATTTCTGTTCTTCATTTTCAAAAAATCTAAAAATTTACTTCCTTCTTTGATACGAAAATCCAAATGCGGCCCGGTAGAAAGCCCGGTGCTTCCCACATAACCAATTGTTTGCCCTTGTTTGACGCGAGCGCCTACTTTAACACCTTTTCCAAAATTTTTTAAGTGGCCATACATAGTCGTAAAATTATTGGCATGTTTCACTTCTACAAAATTCCCAAATCCGCCCTTTTTCCCGGCAAATTTGACTGTTCCGTCCGCCACCGCCTGCACCGGTGTCCCCACCGGGGCCGCATAATCAATGCCTAAATGCGGACGCCGAATTTTTAAAATAGGGTGCAATCTCCCATAGGAAAAATGCGACGAAATGCGGTAATTACGAAAACTAATTGGCGATTTTAAAAACATCTTTTTGCTCACCTTACCCGTTTCGTCATAAAATTCATCTTCAAAATAAAAGGCGTAGGTTTCTTCCCCCGTTTCTACGCGTTTATAGGAGGCCGCTAATAAATCTTGCCCGTCAATTTCTCGATTCGGCCCAAAATTTTCTTCCCACAACGCAGTATACTCATCGCCGTTGCGTGTGTCTGTGTTAAAGTCAATAGTCCAGGAGAAAGCATCCGTAAAATCCATAATTAACGGTTGTTTGAGGCCTTGCGAAAGCATAGAATTAAACAATGAATTATGAATGCTTCCTGCCGCGGTTTTAATCCGAGTTTTCACCTCCACATCGCTGACCCCGGCTACCAAAGCCCCCTCCACGTTTGCCACATAATACCGCTTGAACCCTTGGCTAAGTAATAAGAGAATAAATTTATTATTTTCTATAGAAATAGAATAATGATCTTTCTTTTGCAAATGGCGCGTATTAACAACACTAGATAATTTATCTACAATTTTAGCAACTTCTTGTTTATCCAATCCTGCTTCGGCTAAAGCCACATAAATAGGCTTTTCCCCCACCGTATATTCTTGCACTGGGATTTCACGCGTCAGCAGATTTTCTTGTTCTTGTAATTTTTTCTGTTTGGTAACATGCAACGCAAATAACGTAGAGAGGATAATTACGCAAAGCGTAATCCCATAAAACAATATATCATGGTACCGGCGATAATGATTTGCAAAAAAATCCAAGATTTTATTTTTCATGTATACAAAAAACAGGGGGTGGAAAATCCACCCCCGCTGGTTTATTTTTGGTCTTTTAAGAACGAGCAAAGGGCAATTGCGTTCAGTTTTACTTTCGGATCATCTGCACGGGAAGGCAAAATGACCGGGATTTTCGGCCCGACGAGTACGGCCGCCGCTTCCATATGATCCCCAAAGAAAGCAAGCGCTTTATAAAGCGGGTTAGCTGCATCCAAATCGGGCAACATTAAAATATCGGCATCACCGGCAACAGTGGCCCCTTTAATTCCCTTTTCCGCAGCTTTTTCCGGCGACAAAGAAATATACAAATCATACGGACCTTCTACCTTGCAGCCGGTAATTTTCCCCTCCGCATTCATTTGCGCAAGCGCGGCAGCATCTACCGTGCTTGGAATTTTTTCATTCACTTTTTCCACCGGGCAAACACAAGCTACTTTCGGGTTTTCCAAACCAAGCTTGTGCATGGTGCTTACCGCATTTTGAATAATTTTTACTTTTTGTTCCAACGTAGGGGCGATCACAACTGCCGAATCCGTTACTGCAAAAGGTTTTTTATATTTTGGGGTGCTAAAAAGCACAAAGTGGGAAAGTAAAGCCCCTTCCGGAACCAGGTGAGCTTCTTTATTTAAGATTGCTTTCATGTAATATTTGGTATCTACTAACCCTTTGATCAAAAAATCCCCTTTCCCGGCTAAAATTTGATCAACGGCTAATTTACACATGGTAGGGACATCTTCACAATCAATAAACTCAAATTTACTTTCATTGAGCCCTGCAGCGGCAACCATTTCTTTGACGACAGCAATCGGACCAATTAAAATCCCATGGGAAATAAGCCCATTATCATCTGCCATTTTAATTGCCTGCAGCGCTTCTTTATTGTTCGCTCCGGGCACTACAACTCGGTTTGATTTTCCTTTGACTTGCGAAATCAAATCCGCAAAACTATTGAATTTCATAGCACTATCTCCTTAAATACGACTTAAAATCTATTGGTACTGCTTTATTATAGCCGGGTCATCCAAGGCTTGTGCCGCAGCAGCACGTAATGCATCTTTTTCTTCACTTCCCGGGAATACATAAATGGGAGCAATCCATCCCGTATACTCACTAATCTTTTGGGGAATATATTGGCTATGCATAAGCCCACCGGTTAAAGCAATAAAATCCACTTTCCCTTCTAACACAACAGCCATTTCCCCAATTGCTTTAGATAACTGATAGATGAGGGCTTCTAATGCCAATTTTGCTTCCGCGCGGGAACACTTAATCAAACTACCGGGACGTTTTTTACCATTGGCAATAAATTCTTCTAATTCTTTTACATCAGAAGTACCTGTATAGGCTACAAGTCCGCCTTTGCCGCGCATTTTTAAACGAATTTCCTGTTCTGTGTATTTACCCGAAAAACACATCTGTACCAGTTTGGACCCCGGTGTACTGCCGCTACGTTGCGGCGTCATGGGGCCATCCCCTTCAAATCCATTCGTTACATCTATTACACGCCCCTGTCGGTGCGCCCCGACCGAAACACCGCCGCCTCCATGGCAAACCACACAATTTGTTTCCGCATATAATTTACCACGTTGACCGGCAATCAGTTGAGCAACCCGCTTTTGACTTAATGCATGAAAAATAGAAATACGCGGATTTTCCGGCATGCCGGAATAGCGCGCTACCGGTTCAAATTCATCTACAATAACAGGATTGGCAATAAAACTGGGGCAATTAGCGTATTTGGCGATATCTTTTGCCAAAATGCCGCCTAAATTACTGGCATGATTGCCGTATTTCCCGTCTTTTAAATCTTTAAACATGAGTTCATTAACCGCATAGACGCCCCCTTCTAGGGCGTGAAGCAAACCACCCCGGCCTATCACAGCTTGAATTTCGTGCAGCGGAACATGATGCTCTAACAAATAATCTAAAATGAGTTTTCGTCGAAGCGGAATTTGAGCCATTACATTTTGTCCCTCGTACGCTTCTAAATCGGTCATAGAATAACGCACAGTGGCTTCAAAAATAGCCGTCCGGCCACGGTAATAGCCAATATCGTCCGAGGTAGAACCCGGGTTAATCACCAAAATATTGTAGTTTACTCGTTTGGGGTGCCTCATAGTTATATTTTAACAAAATCTAGCGCCTTTGACAGGTTTTTTACTTGATACGCTGGCTCAGCCGTTCCGCAAGAGATTTTAAGAAAAAAAGTTGAATTTCGTTAATCGGTAAATCCCCCACCAGCCGGCGCAAAAATGCCTTTCGTTGGTCAGGAGTTAAGTCCGGCCGCAACTCAGCTTGCTCACACAAGCGATACACTTTATCTACTAAAATTTCTTTTTGCTGATCCGTGGGGACTTTACCAGTTGTATTCTCCACTGTACGCAAGGGAACAAATCCGGCCCGTTTGGACAGTTCGTAACACGTTAAAATCACGGCTTGGGCCAAATTGATAGAAGGCTGTTTGGATACGGTAGGAATATTTAAAACAGCCCGGCACCGTTCAATATCTTCTCCGCTTAATCCGGTTTTTTCATTTCCAAAAACCAGGGCCAGTTTGCCGCTGGGTAAGCGGCTTATATATTCGTTTAAATGCAAGGAAGTAACAATGGGTTGTT
>CACZKQ010000125.1 GCA_902781765.1 uncultured Elusimicrobium sp.
CAGTGAGGTATTTGCTGTATGTGCACAGATCGAGCAGGAACTTTCCGAACTTTGTAAGTCGATCGTCATCAACCTCAGCCAACTGTGGCACGCCGTCATTCTCGTTGTTAACCACCATAGTGCGGAACTTGTATATCATAAACGGACGCCCGCCAAGGCCAATGCGCTCCTGACGGAAGAACGCAGGTCCCTTGTATGTGAGCTTCTGCCCTATGTATATCACGACAAAGACAGGCAACAGCAACAGCAGCCCTATCAACGCCACGATGAAATCAAATAGCCTCTTTCCTATATTATTCATTGTCTTTACGAACTAAGAACACCGGCTGTCCGTTTCTACGAATCGCCATGTTAACCACCATGTTAAACACAAGCCATATAACAATGTCTATCACAACGACAATCGTTGAAGACCCTGAAAGCCAATACACAGACCCCGGATAAAAACCTTCCGGGGCGCGGCCAGGCGGTAAAGGCCGCGGTTCAGGGTGACAGCCTTGTTGGATATAGAGGATTTACGCTAATAGAACTGTTGGTAGTAGTTTTAATTATTGGTATTTTGGCTAGTGTTGCTTTGCCACAATATCAAAAGGCAGTACGTAAAGCACGGTTAAGCGAAGTAGCAACGACGTTTAACTCCATTAGTAAAGGGATAGATATGTGGCTCTTGGAAAATGATTGCCCAAATGGAGGAATTACGCCTAATTTGGATGTCACGCTCGATAGTCGCTATACCAAAGTAGGACGTTGGGATTATGAGTGTGGTTCGGGTGGACGTAACGGTTGTTGTGAAATACATTTAGATGCTAGTTACAATGCCGATCAGACAACCGGGAATAAATGGTTAGGCGATAGTGGTGGAATCAATTGGTGGCAAAATGCAAATGGCCAGTGGGGACTAGACCCTGAATTTGTTCCGTCTTCTGCCAAGCCGGAAGTATGCCGTTGGTGGAAAGATTTGTACGGGGCTGACCGGGTGCTTAGGTCCGGCGGATATGAGGGCACCACCGACTGTAACGCGTATTTTTAATCCTTTCGTTCTGCTTTTTTGGTGGAAAAATCCCCCGATAAAAAACTTCGGGGGATATTTTTGCCTTTAAAAAGCTACAATATTCTTATGGAACAATATTTAAAAGTAAAAGTGCATGCAGATGAGAAGAAAAATAAACTCGTCCAAAAAGCAGCGGACAGTTTTGAAATCTGGGTCAAAGCTCCGGCTCAAGAGGGCCGCGCCAACGAAGCCGTTCGCACGTTGCTTGCTGCATACTTGCAACTGCCGGAAAATAAACTTTCTTTAATCAAAGGGGCCACCAGCCCGGCCAAAATTTTTCTAAAACGGGACTAATCAGCCGTATTTCCCAAAATTCACTTGAAATTTGTTATAATATCCGTAGGGTAAAAACCACAAGGATTACCTTGCGGTTTTTTTGCCCGCAAAACGCAATAAAAGAAATTGGTATTATGAGAACCTACGAAAGTGTAATTATCGTAAAACCCCAACTCTCCGACGGAGAAGTGGGCGAATTCGTGAATAAGGCCAAAGCCTTTATCACGGGTAAAGGCGGAGAAGTAACCAGCGAAGAAAAATTGGGCAGACGCAAATTCACCCATGAAGTCAATCACGTTCGCGATGGTTTCTATCTCTACTTGAAATTCAAAGCCGAACCCAAATTCATCAGCGAATTTGAAAACGCTTTGAAGCTCAACGATCAAGTGCTTCGCTCCATGACCATGGTGGCTATGGAAGTGAAAGCCAAACCGGCTCCAATCGCTAAATAAAAGGTTAAAGTATGCCAGCACAAATCAAATTACCGGAACAAAATATGGTCCTTCTAGTCGGACGGTTAACACGTGATCCGAACGTAACTTTTACGCAGAAAGGTCAGGCAGTGTGCCGTTGTGATATTGCGGTCAACCGCAGGTACTTAGATGCTACCACAAACGAGTGGAAAGATGACACTGTTTTCGTCCCCGTAGTGGTTTGGGGCGCGGCAGCCGAACGGTGTAAAGACCGGGTGAAAAAAGGTACTCCCATTAGTGTGGAAGGCCGCCTCACCTCTAGCGAATATACCGATAAAACAACTGGGCAAACCCGCAGATCGTTGCAGGTAACGGCCCGGCGGATTCAAATCCTTGAATCCGGTGCCGCCGGAGGCGCCTACAATGACGGTGCACAAGCGGCTGCAAAGGACGACGTTCCCACCACGGATGTGATGGAAGACGACGTGCCTTTTTAACTAGAACAAAAAGAGGAACTCAATGTCCGAAGAAACGAAAGTAACTTCCACGGAAACCGCAGCCCCGGCTGCGCCGCGCGCCGAAAGACCGGCCCGTCCGTTTGGAAAAAAGCGCTTTGAAAGCAGAAGAAAAGTCTGCAAAGTATGCGCTGAAAAAATTGATAACGTGGACTATAAAAACTTCCAGTTTGTAAAGTCCTTCACCATGGAAAGCGGTAAAATTCTTTCCAGAAGAATCACCGGCACTTGCGCCAAGCACCAACGCCAAATCACCAAAGCGATTAAGCGTGACCGCAACTTGGCTATCTTGCCGTATTCCTTGCCCAAAAAATAAGACGGAGTGAGCCATGAAAGTAATCTTGAAACAAAACGTCAAAAATTTGGGTATGGTGGGAACCGTGGTAGATGTAAAACCCGGCTATGCCCGTAACTTTTTAGTCCCGCACCGCTTGGCGGAAATCGCCACTGAAGGTGCTATTAAGAATTGGCAATTAGGTGCCCAGCGCCGCCAAAAACGCATTGAAGCCGAACTCGCTGAAGCGCGCGTTATTGCTGAAAAATTGGCCGGAGTTGTATTGCCGTTTACCAAAACCGTCAATAGCGACGGAGTGGTATTTGGTTCTGTCAACAAAGCCGATATTTACAAAGCGTTAATTGCTTTGGGCCACAATATTGCCAAAGATTCTATCGAACTCAATATGCCGATTAAAGCTTTGGGTGAAACCGAAGTAGGCATTTATTTGAAGCCGACTGTTACTGCTACCATCAAGGTACAAATCAACCCCTTGACCACGGTAGAAGAGAAAATTGCCGACGCTAAACCGGCAGAAGCGGCCGACGCCAAATAAATAAAGAAATTGCGTTTTGTCTATTCCCTGGTTCCTTTTTTGGAGCCGGGGAATTTTATTTTCTTTAGTTTAGCCTAATCATAACTGCTTTGTAGGCAGGTAAATTGCTACAATATAAAAAATTCCATTGATTAGTAATTTATCTCCATATATGAAAACTGTTTTGTTTTTTTTGCTTTGGGGTTGGGCGTCTTGGAAAAGGGGCGATTGGGTCCGTAATAAACAAACGGTATTTATTTTGCTTTTTTTCCTCATAGTGCCACAGTTGATTCGCCTTTTATTTTTAGTGTGTTACCCGGGTACTTTTTCCGCATTAACTTTAGCGGATATTTTGCAGGCCGGACGGATTGGGCTACTGTATGATTTGTCCATGTTGGCCTTGGTGGGGGGGCTTGGTTTACTACTCATCAATATACCGGTTAAAAATACCGTGTACAGAAAAGGGGTAACCTTTTTTTGTGCCTTATCACTTGAATTTTACGCGTTTATGTTAGTGGCTGATTTGGTTTATTTTCGCTACGTACAACGTCATATTGGGCCGGATATATTTAATTTCTTTTTCTCCATTCCTTTAGTTTTAGATGTTGCTTTTAAATCATATCCTTGGGTTTGTTTAGGGATTGTAATTTTATCAGTGGTTATGTTGTACGCAGTGGGACAGTATACTCAAAAAGTAAAACCGATTCGGCGTGGCGGTTGGGTTTATGAGTTTCTTTTTTTGGCTTTTTTGGGGTTTTTCCTGTGGTATGCCGAGCGTGGTTATTTTTTTACTGCTCACCCTATGATGGGGCCGCGACTTGCCTATATGAAAAATTTGGAACATGGCCATTTGACGCTCAACGGAGTTTTTAATATCTTCTATCACATTATGCCACAGCACTATTTTTCCCATGTAAAAATG
>CACZKQ010000126.1 GCA_902781765.1 uncultured Elusimicrobium sp.
TACCGTATTTTTTTAAATTTTTCTTTGCCATATTAAGCTGTCCCGGCAAATCTACCAGCATTAAGGTAACGTCTTTGTTGTACTCCAAACATTTTTTGGCCCACTTGCCGGTATTGGCCCCAATATCCAGGATGCGTTTAGGGGCAAGTTCAAAAACAAACGGTAAAATTTCCGGGAAAGCAATATCGGAGTAAAAATGATCAAATGCAAACCAGCTTTTGCGGTTTTTGGCCGGTAATTTGGAAAGTCCTTCGTATACCGTTTTCCATTTGCCAAATACTTTTAATCCGGTCGGTTTTCCTTTGGTAAGGGATTCTTGTAAAGAATGCATTCCCAGATAACAAACGTCATTGACAAAATCCATATTTGCGCGCGTCATAGGGTCGCATAGTAAAAACCAACCCATTTTAGTAAGCGAATATTTTCCGTTTTCCAGTGAAACAATACCCAAGACAACGCCATTTTCCAGTAGCGTTTGAACGGCGTAAAGCGATAATTTTAATTTTTTGGCAATTGCTTTATCATCAGACGGATTTATATTGAGGAGTTCTAAAATTCCTAAATTTCGCAAAGCCAACGCGGCTTGAAAGCTAATCGGGGCAAACGCGATTTTTTGCGCGTCAAAAGCAATATCTGCCATGGTGTATCCTTCGCGGCGGTTTCGGCGGAAAGGATTGTGTTTTTGGGTATTTTTAGTTATCATATCTATAATCAATTTTATTTTATTTAAAGCGAGTTTACAAATGACAGATTCTTCTCAATCACGCAAAATTGCACTTGTTACCGGCGCCAGCCGCGGTATTGGGTTAGCAATTGCTAAACAATTGGCCCAAGATGGTTTTGATATTTGGCTTAATTATCATTCTAATCACGAGGCAGCTAAGCAAGCTAAAAAAGAAATTGAAGCTTTAGGAAGTACGGTAACATTACTTCCCTTTGATGTGGCAGATTGCAAGGCCGTTCAACGGGCGTTAAATCCGCTTTTAGAAAAAGCTACACCGTTTGTGCTTGTCAATAATGCGGGTATCCGGCGGGATAATTTGCTTGTTTTTATGCAAGATGAGGATTGGACGAAAGTGATTTCCACTATTTTAGGAGGTTTTCACAATGTAACCAAGACGGTTTTGGCCGCTATGATTCGCAACAAAGGTGGGCGGATTGTGAATATTGCCTCTGCGGCAGCGCATGCGCCTGTTCCCGGTCAAACCAATTATTCTGCTGCTAAAGCTGGTATTGTTGGGGCAACGCGTAGTTTAGCGTTAGAGGTTGCCAAGCGTAATATTTTAGTGAATGCAGTTTCCCCTGGTTTTATTGAAACAGAAATGTTAGACGGCTTACCCATGGATAAGATTTTACCGCTGATTCCGTTGCGCCGTTTAGGACGTCCGCAGGAAGTAGCTAATCTGGTTTCGTTCTTATGTTCGGATAAAGCTTCTTACATTACGGGGCAGGCGTTTCAAGTAAACGGTGGAGTAGCCATGTGAAGCGGCTAAGCAAAATAGTATAATTAAAGCATGCCAGATTCTTCTAAAGTTGTCGTTACCGGTATGGGGGCAGTTTCCCCCTATGGTGCCGGATGTCAAGCCTTACTAGACGGCCTTTTTAATTCAAAAGGTTGTATGCATCCCGTGTCGGAATTAGAAGCGTTGTCTATGGTTAAGACTAAGGTGGCGGCAACTGTTCCGGAAATGGATTTTTCCTATATTCCCCGCCGGGACCGCCGTTCTATGAGCCGCATGGCGAAATATGCATACGTTGCCGCGCGTGAAGCGTTGGTGTCTGCCGGATATGGAATAGCTCCAGAAAATTTGGGATTTTTCATGGGGTCTACATTAAATAGCATTTCCGTTTGGTTGGAAGTTAGTAAAAACTGTTTAGAACATCATTTAGAACTTGTCAAAACGTCTGATTTTTTACAGATTATGAATCACTCGCCGTTAGCAACGGTTTCCCAAGCGTTAAAAATTAAAGGCCCCTGTGTGGGGGCTGCTGATGCCTGTGCAACGGGGCTTATGAACGTAGGGCTTGCCTACATGGCAATTAAAACGGGGCTTATTTCCCAGGCATTATGCGGAGGAACGGAAGAATATCATCCCATGTTTAGTGCATGCTTTGATATTATGCAAGCTACTTCTCACAATTTTAACGATAAACCAAACGCTGCTTGTCGTCCGTTTGATGCAAATCGCACGGGACTGGTGTGTTCGGAAGGGTGCGGTCTTTTATTCATAGAGAGCAAAGAGAGTGCCAAAAAGCGTGGCGTTAAAATTCTAGCCGAAATTGCAGGTTTTGCTTCCAATACAGAAACGGAAAACATGGCATATCCTTCGGCGCAGACCTTGCGCGAATGTATGGAAAGTGCGCTGAAAAATGCAGGAATTTCTCCGCAACAGGTAGATTTGTTAAATGCTCACGCAACAGGTACGATTATCGGCGATATTGCCGAAACACAAGCTGCCAATACCGTGTTCGGTCCCTCGGTGAAGATAAATAGTTTAAAAGGCCATTTGGGACACACGATGGGAGCCAGCGGCAGTTTGGAAACAATTGCTTGTGTGGAGATGTTAAACAGGCAGGAAATACTTCCTACCCAAAATTTACAACAACCGGACCCGCGTTGTGCTTCTGTTCATTACATCACACAGTTAGAAAAAGGCCCGGTGAATGTTATTTTAAAGAACAGTTTTGCTATTGGAGGCAATAATTGTTCGCTCATATTAAGGAGACCCCTGTGATTACAAGAGAAGAAATTATCCGTCTTACCAACGAAGCTCTTAAAAAAGAGTTTGAATTAACGGATGAACAACTTACCCCCACCGCCCACTTGCAACAAGATGTGGGTTTAGATAGTTTGGATGCGGTAGATATGGTCGTTGTGCTGGAACAAAAATTTGGCATGACTTTACGGCAAGGATACGATCTTCGCTCCATTGTTACGTTAAACGATTTATACGATTTTATTGAAAAGTTAGCACGTGAACACGAAGCAGGAAAATAATGTACGCTGTACGCACATTTGTTAATACGGCGCTATTTGGAACAAGCGCAATTTTATGGCTGTTTTTATCGGGGTTAATAGCTGGGCCTTTTTTGTGGCTATTCCCTGGAAAAGGCGGACGAAATGTGCGTAGATTTGTGTATGTTCAGTCCCTCGGGATTATGTTTTTCGTACGCGCGTGCGCGCGAAACTTTCGTATCGTTCGTTTGGAGCGCCCTGCAGAGCCTTGTGTGGTGGTAGCCAATCACGAATCGGCGTTGGATTTGTATACGGTTGCATCACTTGGTTTTAATAATGTGGTGTACATCACCAAAGGCTGGGTTTTTAAAGTGCCATTTTTCCGGTTTGTGATGCGCGGCGCGGGTTATTTAGATGCCGAAAAAACACCGCCGGAAGAAATGTTAGCGTGTTGCAAAAAAGCGCTTGAAAATGGATGCGATGTTGTGCTTTTCCCGCAGGGGTCGCGTAAAAATCCGCAAGCACGTTTTAAAAGCGGAGCTTTTTATTTGGCGGAAAAGTTAAATGTACCCGTTATTGCGGTGGCGATTTCCGGAACCGGAAAAATGTTATCCCCCGGAACCATTTGGCTACACCCGGCTGATATTTTAATCCAGTCTCTCCCGGCGGTACGGGCGCAAGAATTTTCAGGGCCGGTAGTTCATTTGGAAATGGCCCGCACAGTGAAACATCAAATTATGGACGTTGTAAATAAGGAGGAGAATAAATGAAGAAAAATTTTTACGTATTGGGGGTTGCCCTTTTGTTAGTTGCGTGCGCCGGTTTACCGCAAGTACAAGACATACAAACGCGTCATATCACCCCGGTAAACACGACTATGAAACAAGCTATTTTTGAAGGTGGCACTAAAAAGGGTTGGGCAATGTATGAAGTTAAACCGGGTGAAGTGGAAGGTTTATTTGCTGCCCGCGGGCACGAAGTGC
>CACZKQ010000127.1 GCA_902781765.1 uncultured Elusimicrobium sp.
TATCACTGCACGCTGACCAGGAATTACATAACGACTCCGTAGCCAACCGTTCCACCGAATCATAAATAGCCGGCAACATCTGGCGAGCCTCGGCCACGCGGGTCCGCTCCAAACTTTTACGGTACTGCGGCACCGCCACTGACGTTAATATGGAAACAATCAACACCACCGCCAATAATTCAATTAAAGTAAATCCTTTTTGCATAAAACTCCTCCGTCTTAATATATAGTATAAGACGTTTTTACGAATTTGACAATACTTATTATAACTAAAAAAACATATTTAGAAAAGTTTTTTCTACCAGAGTCTGGCTAAATTTTATATCATATCTAGCGGACAGAAAAGTAATGGTTCCTTTTCCAGGAGCCTTGTAAGGAGATTTTTATGCGAATTTACGACGATATTCAGCTGGACTATTGTGATGTACTGTTGCGGCCCAAACGCTCGCGTTTGGCTTCAAGAAATGATGTAGAAATACAACGGGAATATGATTTTAAGTGGTGTCCGCGCACCCTCAAAGCTACCGGGATTATTGCCTCTAATATGGCAACTACCGGCACCTTTGCCATCGCTCGCGAAATGCAAAAACAACACCTTATGTGCGCTTTACATAAACATTACAGTGCAGAAGAACTTATTGATTTTTTGACAAAAAACAAAGCTGAATTTTCCTCCAACGAACTTTTATTTATCAGCTCCGGGGTTTCGGATGCGGATTACGAAAAAATTACCACCGTACTTAAAACCGGGCTTGTACAAAATGTTTGCATTGACGTAGCCAACGGCTATTCCCCCTATTTGATTGACTATGTAAGCAAAGTTCGCAAAGCCTGGCCGGATTTACTTATTATGGCCGGGAACGTAGTAACCGGGGATATGTGCGAAGATTTAATTTTAAGCGGAGCTGATATCGTTAAAATTGGAATTGGCCCCGGCTCCGTCTGTACCACCCGTAAGTTGACAGGGGTCGGCCGCCCGCAATTTTCCACCGTCATTGAATGTGCCGACGCGGCCCACGGGGTCAGCGGTACGGTATGTGCCGACGGAGGATGTACGGTACCGGGAGATATTTGTAAAAGTTTCTGTGCCGGAGCGGATTTTGTAATGTTAGGCGGTATGCTTGCCGGACACGAGGAAAGCGGCGGTGAGTTATGCACGAAACACATCCAAACGAATGAGCTGGACTTAATTGACGATAAAACATGCGCTCTTAAAATAGAGGAACATCAATATAAAACGTTCTATGGCATGAGTTCTGCTTTTGCCCAGGAAAAACACTACGGCGGTATGAAAAAATACCGCGCTAGCGAAGGAAAACTGGTAGAATTACCGTTCCGCGGACCGTTAGAGCCGACGTTACTGTCCATTTTGGGTGGTATCCGCAGCTGCATGACATACATCGGTGCAAAACGCCTCAAAGATATGCCCAAATGCGCCACATTCTACCGCGTCAACCGGCAGCTTAATACAATTTTTGGAAATGAATAAAAATCCCGCCCCATGGGCACAAGGAGAAAAAAATGATTAAAGAAGGTTCTAAAGTAAAGTTTGATTACACCCTGACGGTAGACGGTAAAGTAGCCGATACTTCGTCCGGCCGCGGCCCATTGGAATATACGCATGGGGCCGGACAAATTATTGTAGGCTTAGAAAAGGAACTACTCGGTATGAAAGTGGGCGATAAAAAATCGGTAGATATTGCGCCCGAAGAAGGCTACGGGAAAGTGTTGGAAGAAGCTATTCGCCGCGTACCGAAAGAAGCCATTGGCGGTGCGGAAAACTTAAAAGTAGGCGATATGGTAGGAGCAAGTAACGCCGGACATACTTTCCGTGCGGTGGTAAAAGAAATTACCGACAAAGAAGTTGTTTTGGATTTCAATCACCCGCTAGCCGGCAAGACGCTCCATTTTGACGTAGAAATTAAAGAAATTAACTAAAATTATTTTGCCGTACAAACCACAAAAAAGCCGCCCGGAAAGAGCGGCTTTTTTCACGGAATGATTTTATTAAGTATAGCTTTCCAAGTAGGTGTGTAACTTCTCCGCTTTCGCCTGCTTAACACCCGCTTCATACAACGCTTCAGCTTCATCGGTGCGGCCCAGCGCGTAAAGCACTTGCGCTAAAGACAATTTTGTTAAAATTTGTCCGCGCATCTCATCACTGTTATCAAATAAAGCTTTGGCTTCTTCTAAATCGTTGAGTGCAGCCTGCATTTTATTTTTGCGGCGCAAAATATCGGCACGTCCCCATTTCACAAATCCCAAATCAACTGTATCGTGAATAGACGAATAAAGCTTATCGGCTATATTATAATGGCGTAAAGCTTCGTCGTATTTTCCCTGTTGCCGTAAGCCGTTTGCCATACCACAATTTGTGTATGCTTTGCCAAATAAATCTTCACTCTTTTTGAAAATCTTTTCGGCAAGTTTATAATTTTTCACGCACTCATCCACTTTGCCGCAAATCCGGCTAATTCCGGCAAGCCCGCAATAGCCGTACGCTTCGCTAATTTTATCACCTGATTTTTTGGCCCATGAAATGGATTTTTTAAATTGGGAGATACCTTCTTCAAAAAGTCCTTGCAAGCGGAAAATTCCGCCCTTCGCCCAATGAATAAAACTCATTCCCGCATAATCTTTTTCTTGTGTGTAAGCCGCTAACACTGCATCTAACAACTCCAATGCTTCGTCCAAGCGCCCCCACGCCCGCAGAGCCATGCCCATTTCTTGCATGGCGCGCACAACATATTCGTCATATTCCAGTTCTTGAGCCATTTCCAAGGTTTCATCGGCTAATTCATAGGCTGCGGCCGAATGACCTAACGTGCGGTAACAAGAAGCCATAGCAAGTAACGTATCCATCCTGAGTTCTGCCTCTTCGGCGGCAGATAAAGCTTGGGCATAACTTTTTAAGGCTTGTTCAAACGAACCCAACTGACGTTGTGCTTCCCCGGTAAAAAACCAAGCTTGTGCCGTTTTTGTACGGGAAGCCGTCAACAAAGCCAAGGCCTTGGACGGTTGGTTATTTTCCAATAATTCTTCAATTAGTTGTAAATCTAATTTTATTTTTTTGACCGAAGCCATAAGTTCTCCTACATTTTAAGATATTTTTTAATTTCGCCAAGCGTGGCGGCCAAGTCGTACGGCTTAGCAATAAAATGGTCCGCTCCGCACTCCTGGGCGCGCGTGCGGGATTCTTCGTCGGTAAGTGTAGACATAATGACAACCGGAATCCGCCATGTAGTATTATCGGTTTTTAATAATTTACACACTTCAAAACCGCTAAGTTTAGGAAGCATTAAATCCAGTAAAACCAAATCCGGTTTTACTTGCTTAGCCAAAGCCACCCCTTCTACCCCATTTTTAGCCCAGTGGACGTCTACACCTTCCACTTTAAGCGCACCAAAAAGTGCTGTTCCCAATACTTTAGAATCTTCAATCATCACGACTGTTTTCATCTTAAATCTCTTCACAATGGTCTTTATAGAGGCGAATAGAGTCAGTATAATCGCGTGCATTTTTCATAATAGCATTGACTTCATCTTCCTCTAATTTACGCACTACTTTAGCTGGAACTCCCATCACCAGCGACCCCGCCGGAATGTTTTTCCCCGCCGGAACTACTGCGCCAGCGCCAATGACACAATTCGGGCCGATTTCACTTTCCATCACCACCGCATTCATTCCAATCAAGCAATTATCGCCGATTTTACTTCCATGGATAACAGCGCCATGTCCAATGCTTACGCCATTACCAATCACGGCCGGGGCATCATAATTCACGTGCACACACGCATTTTCTTGAATATTGGAATTTGCCCCCACCGTAATCGGGGCAATATCGCCGCGCAACACCGCACACGGCCAAACGGAAACGTTCTCTCCAACCGTTACATCTCCAATCAGTACCGCCGTTTTATGCACGTAACTGGTAGAAT
>CACZKQ010000128.1 GCA_902781765.1 uncultured Elusimicrobium sp.
AAAAGCGGCATGGAAACGGCTGCGCCCGCACGCCCTAAAAATACATGTTCGCGGATGGCTCCGTTGGGATATTCAAAATACGCACCGCCTTGGAGTGCCACACGCGGATAGAGAGCATCTTTGTAACTGTCGGCCAAATAATCGTAATACTGGGCCATTTCATCCAAAGCGGCCAATTTAGGAGAGTTTTCATCAAACTCGCTCTTCCCGTATGGGCGGAACAATTGAAGCGTATTTTCTAACGGGTCCGTATCTAATACGGCTGAGGTTTTATTCTCTTCTTTGGCGTTAGCAAGGCGTTTATCTGTTGGGTATGAGGGATCAATTCCATAGTCTGTACCGGTCAATTTAAACAGCGTACGTAATTGCCCGG
The DNA here is from genome assembly GCA_902781765.1 of uncultured Elusimicrobium sp. Lineage (GTDB taxonomy): Bacteria > Elusimicrobiota > Elusimicrobia > Elusimicrobiales > Elusimicrobiaceae > Avelusimicrobium. The sequence goes on from CACZKQ010000128.1 coordinate 374, forward strand.
CCAATGCACTGCGTGCCCCACTCATAGCCGTTTGCGTTTTTAATACTTGTTTGCGGGCAATAGAAACATCTAAATTACTTTTAGAACCGGCTTTGTAAGCGGACTCCACGTCGGCAAGTTGCTTTTGCACCACTTCCAATTGTCCGTTAAGCAGTACCAATTGTTGTAAAAGTTGTTGCACCGCAAAATACGATTGGCGCACTTGCAATAAAATTTGTTTCCGGGCAAATTCATAAGACTGTTCTTGCGCACTGGCCGCTTTAGAAGCACTTTTTTTAAGAGCACTGCGTGCCCCGTTATCAAATAGCACCCAACTGGCAGTCGGCCCGACAGAATACCCCCAAGTATCGCCAAATTTTAACTCTTGCCCACCGAACTTGAGCGTGGGGACTTCCGACACCCAAACTCCCTTTGCATCTAATGACAAAGACGGATAAAGGGACGACGACACGCTTTTTTCCTGTGCTTGCGAAGAACGGACTTGTGCTTCTAACCCTTGCAGTTGAGCGGAAGATTTAAGTGCATCCCGCTCGCAATCAGCCAAGGACAAAGAAGAAATCTCCAACCCATAAAGTCCGGTTGTTATAGTAAATAGTACCAGTAACCCGAATAGTTTTTTCATATTTTCTCCATACTGTTATTTTATCACATTAAGAGGATGCGCACTTCGGAGATTGGATACATATTATTAGACATTAAAAAGCCTCTTACGCTTATGTAGGGGACCAAAACCAACTCTGCTAACTTTCGCTTTTAATCGGCAAGTCGTAATCTACAATGCGTACGTTTTCTTTTTGCTCTTGCCACATGGTCACGATATCACATACCGAAGTGCCGTCTTTTTCTATGATATGCGCGTAGGTCTTTGGCTGGGTGGTTTTGTAGGTGGTACATTGGAGCGTATCACCCAGGAATGTTTCTCTATTAAACCGCACATGTAAAGACTTAAGTGTGTGGTTTTGTATGAATTCGGTAGGGGCAGTCATTTCCGCTAGGTTGATATAACTTTTGTTGTTTACGTGCTTGTTAAAGTCAATATCCGAGAGGTTGTTGGTATGCGTAATTTTGGTGTATGGCTCTGTAAACTCGGGCAGCACCATTTTGGTATGGGGGCCCAAGGCCAGGTCTGTACATACTTCAAATTTAGCGGCCATTTCATCCGCTTTCACAGGGCGTTTGGTGGTGGCGTTTAGGATAATCCACAGCGAGTTGCCTTTGGCTACCAGTTTATCATTGTAGTAGAGGTTAAAGTCGGCATATACTTTAAGTTTGGATATTTCCGAGAACCACAATTCTACTTTTAGCTCTTCGGACCAAAAGGGCAAGTTATCCACAAAATCCATATGAATTTCACTAATAACCCATATCTGGTCTTTTTGTAATAAATCATAGGCGGCCATGCGTTTAGTAGCACAGTAGCGGGCAAAGGTGTCTTGCAAGTACATGACAGCCGATATGGGGCGCAAACGGTGTTTACGTACGTCCATATCGTCTAAAATAACGGTGTAAGTTTTGGTGTATTTGTTCATGAGAAAACCTGCCTTTTTTATATTTTATCATTTTAGTTTATAAGACAAAATAAAGCCCCTTACATTTGAGTAAGGGGCTAAAGCATTGAAACAGAAACGCTTATGCTTTTAGGGCTTGGATAATACCAATCATACCCACTCCAGCTATATCTTTAGTGATTTGGCCTTTTTCGTTGAAATAATAAAAGTTCATAAACGTAGTTTTAAAACTCTTTTGCGTAGCGGGGATACCCATAAAGTCGCCCTTGTGTGTGCCTGTGCACTCCCACAGAACGGCCACTTTGTTATCCTGTGCTGCCATGTCCAAGGCGTGCCACTGCACATCCGGGAACGACTGCCGTAGCCAATGTACCAAAGACAAATATCCTTTTCCGCCATACAAGGGCGTAGGGCTTGCAGGCGTGATAAACGGTGCGTCAGGGGCAATTAACTGTTCGGCTTTTGTTTCGTCGGCCGTGTTTATAACTTGCTCAAATTGTTTCATAATTTCAATGTTGTTCATACGTTACCTCTATAAACATTTTAACACATAAAAAGATTCGTGTTAGTAGTGTAGAGATCCCCAATTTTTCAAAAAAACCCCCTAGTTAGTAGAGGGCGTGGGTAAGATTTAAGTTCTAACTATCAAAGAGAATTTCTTAACTCGTTATGCAGATCATTAAGAAGCATCTTCTTCAATTTACGTATAGTTAGGATAAATATATTGTGTCAGAATTTATGGTCTTATAAATGTTTTATCCTTATTGGGAACACCTTGCTCACTGGATATATAGCGTTCAACACGCATATGCAGGTCATATTTGTTACGCAGTTCCGTAATTTTATCCATCATGGGTGTTTGATGATGTAGATCTATAGCCGCTTGATTTTCCCAACTGTCTATCAAAAGTACAGTTTCTTTATCGTTGAACGGATAAAAATATTCATATTTTAAGTTCCCTTTTTCCGCTCTAATAGCCGTCGCTGTACCACTTTGTTCCATTTCTTCGACAAACTTACGAGCATTACCGTTTTCTCCGGTGTAGTAAATATTTACGGTTATATTCATATCTTTTTCCTTCGTTTTGTTTATGTTAAGCAACAAGGCCGATAAAATTATCAGCATTGTTACTAAAAATAATAGTTTCTTTATCATATAACGTGCCCTTTATAACTATTTTTGTGTCACAGGAAGGTTACTACCCATTTTTTTAATTCTTCTACGGACGGGTTACCGTTTAGCGTTTTACCTTTCACAATTTTCGTGGATGCAGATACGCTCGACTTTAAGTCCTTGTCTGTATTTCCCATACCGCTACTGCCGGACGTGGCAAAAAGAATAATGGTTTTGTTCGCAAAATCCTGACCTTCTAAAAATGTCTGCACGACGCGCGGAGCCGTCCCCCACCAGATCGGAAAGCCGAGAAACACTTTGTCATATTCTTTGACAGAAAAATCACTGGCCGCCAATGCCGGACGGGAAGACGTATCGTTCATCTCCACGGAACTGCGGGAGTTGCTATCGCGCCAATTAAGGTCCGCCGCCGTGTAGGGAACGGCAGGTTTAATTTCGTAGATATTCGCATCAAGCGCTTTGGCCAGGTTTTCCGCTACCTTTTTAGTATTCCCGGTGGCCGAAAAATACGCCACTAATGCTTTTTGGGTACTTAGTGTAGGCATAGGTTGCGGCTCCTTTTCTGCAGTTACTTGAGGGGCAGGTTTCGTATTACATGCACCTGCCAAAAGTGCGACAATTAAAAATACGAGTATTTTTTTCATAAACTCTCCTTAAGGATTTGTACGATTTCCGGCCGTTCCAACACTTTGTAACTGCCTTTTAAGATAATCGTAGCATCCGCCATACCTTCAATCATATCCGGCGTAGCACCCAGCTGCGAAATATGCAAGCTCACGCCGATTT
>CACZKQ010000129.1 GCA_902781765.1 uncultured Elusimicrobium sp.
CATGCGCGGTCCTATATGCTTGTTTTGTTATTTGCCGTACCGCTGACATTTTTATTTACGGAAATTTCCTTGTTAATTAGAACCCGGCAATCCATTACGGTGCATGAGTGGGGGCGCTTTGCGGTGGTGTCTGTTTTACTATGTTGGAGCCATTACTTTGGCGCGTTGTTATTTGGTTGTTTTTCCGTTTTATTACTGGCCCAAGCAGTTTATTATAAACGTAACTTAAAATGGTTTGTACTTGTCCCGTCGATTGTATTTATCCTCTTTTTGCCTTGGTTAATTCCTAATTTTATAGCTCAGCTGCACTACGAGCGTTTTGCCGGGAATTGGTGGGGAAATGTGGCTCCTTGGCGGCTTATCCATTGGGCGTTAATTTATGCGGCTTTTTCCACTTTTTGGCCGGCCTGGACGTTGGGCCTAATTATGCTGGGGTGGGGAATGATTCGTTTAGGCGTACGTCTAAAACAAAAAAAATCTTGTCCTTTTGTGCGGGAGATTTTATTACTGGGGTTGGTGTTGATACTGGCGTTAGGTTGTGTGGCGCTTATTTCATTAAAAACATTTTTATTTTTTGGACGGTACTTTATTGCTTTTCTACCCGGTTTTTATTTACTGCTTACACTTTTGTTACTTCCTATGCTTCGGCGGGGAATCGTCATCCCGGTACTGCTAGTAGGCTTTCTAAGTACTAATTTAATTTTTTTTGCAATTGCACACCGGGAACTGGTTAAAACTCCTAAAATCCCCAGCCGGATTATTAGCCAAATTTTCAGGGATACTTATCCGGATAAAGAAATGTTTGTCGTTGCGTTGGAAGGTTTTCCGCCGCCTGCCATGCCGGCTATGTACGGCTTTTACATAAACCGGGTGTATGGCCTAAACCGCCCGGTAGTGGAACTAATATCACTAGACGAAGCTACGCGTAACGAAGTGCTAAAACGCAAAGATAATGCTTTTATTTGGATGCCTAACTGTACCAAAAAGAAATTACAGCAAGCTTCTGACAAAATCCACCGTTCGGTGGGGGTCTATGGGCGGGTGTCTAATGCGTGTATCTTGCGGATTTTCAAGTAAGTCTTTTATAGGTCCAAGTTCCCTATTCTCCTAGGCCTTTTGGCCCTTGTGAATAGCCTCGTTAAACGATAAACTATTTATATGAAACGCATTCTATTTCTTCTATCAGTTTGTTTAGGGTTAGCTCTGCCCGCCAGCGCACAGTTGCATCCCAGCGTTGTTGCGCTTATCAAAAATGCGCCCAAAGATTTAAAACCGGTCAGCACTAAAATTACGCGTGAAGTTTTTCGTAATGCGCGTGCCAATATCAACGCTCCCAAGACGCTTTTGCCGCGTTTGCAACGCAGTATTGTGCAAATTTCACTGCCGCATCAATTTGAAAAAGAGCCGCATGCCTCTTCTTCTGTGTTGGCTTCCGGTTTCTTGCTGGAGGCGTACGGTAAAACCTGGGTGGCTAGTGCCTACCACATTATGGGGGAGGATAATCCCCGCGTCGTGCGGATGATTTCCAAGGACGGAGAAGAAAAAGAAGTACTGGTACAGACGAGCGTGCATGGCACTTCCGGTTGGCATGAGCCGGATGTTGCGTTAGCTCCTATTAAACCGGAAGATATTCCCGAAGGTATGGAGCCGTTAAAACTGGCCGAACCCGATTTAAAGGCCCCGGCTTATTCGGTAGGGTACACGGAAGGGGAAGGTTTTAGTATGGATGATATTTTACCGGTACGGCGTACGTTGATGGGAGCGGAAGGGATCAATTTATTTACTACCTATCATATTGAAGGTTCTACCAAAGAAGTTCCGGTTACCGGTAACGGCCAATGCGGCTCGCCGATTGTGCAACAAAATCCCGTTACGGGAGAGTGGAATGTAGTGGGGCTTCATAACGGACACCGTTTAGATTTAGAGGATAATTCATTAGGCCGCGGAAGCGGAGTAAATCTTTCTATTGCAATTCCTTATCTGCTAGATCCTTATTTTGACGCCTCTATGAAAATTCCGGCTCGCCCACTATATGTGCGCGGGCGTTGGGTGGGAATGTTGAAAGATAATGAACGTGTGGCGGAGATGACGCTTGTTCGTAACGGGCAAGTGGTTTGGACAAAAAACATTCAAAAATTAGTGAATCCATATTCCGATGACCATGCAGAACTTGCCTTTGAAGCAGATGAAGTTCGCCGGGGAGATGAAATTATTTTCCGTATTATGTTGCGGCAACGAGAAGCGCCAAAACGCTCCGAACGTACGTTACGGTTTGTGATGCCTTAAGTTTTATTTCTTTAATTTTCGTAACCGCTTTTTAACAAGAGCGGTTATTTTTTTTGCTTCGGGAGTATGTTGTTCTTCTAAATAGTTTAAGGTTCGCTCAATCAAGGGAGTCGTTGGATCGGCATCATATTCAAGCAACCACTCCACCAGTTCGTATTTACCGGAAAGCATGGCATAGTAAAGGGGGGAAAAGCCCCGTTTATCCGGCAAGTTAGGATTTCCGCCCCGGCGTAACAAATAAACGAGTAAGTCGATGCGTTCTTTTTCAGTGGGGAAGGGTTGAGTCAGCACCATGAGCAGGGCGCTTGCCCCTTGGTTTGTTTGCAAATTTAAATCTGCTCCGCGGTAGATAAGTAGTTTTGCGGCTTCGGCCCGACCATCACGCGCGGCGATAAAAAGCGGAGTCCAACCGTCGGGCGTTTGTGTGTTGATATTGAATCCTTGGTCCAACAAAAAATTGATGATATCTTCGTTCCCGCCGGAAGCGGCTGCCTGTAAGGCATTGAACCACACCCCATGATATTGGCGTTCATCATCTTGAAAATAAAACGTATAGTCCAGCGGGGCGCCCCCTTCTACGTCATCTTTTACGGCCAGTAAATCGGCATAATAAGCGTTGGTTACTAAGGTACGCCCTTTCTCCTGATATTCAAGTTGAAAATAGGTTACTGCTAACCAACCAACCAGCACCACTACACAACCAAGCGCAATTTTATTTTTCATAAATACTCCTGAGTTTTATTCTAACAAAAAAAACAAAAGTAGTATAATAATCTTATGAAAAATTTTTTGAATTTTTTAGATCCTCATCAACAAGGCCCTTGGTTTTTTAAATGGGGCTTTTGGAGTTTTTTGTTTATTGTCGGGGCATGTTGGTGGGGATGTGCCCATTGGGATAGCGTGTTTATTAAAAAAACGCTCGATAACGTATTCGTATATTTACCCAATTATTTGACCCATGAAATGGCTGGGCATAATTTAGTTGGGAAGATAGGTTGGCGTATTTGCTATGGTTCCTGCCAAGCTGTTGGTGAATGGTGGGCGGCTGCTATGGGAAACGGAGTAGAAACTTTGATTCCCTTTGGGTTGATTTTACTTTGTCTGCGTTTAAGTGGTGGCCGGTGGCTATTGCCGGCGTTGTGGTATTGGTTAGGAACCACCCTTTACGGGGCTGGTATTTATGCCTCGGATGCGCGTGCTTGTAAGTTGCGGTTGACTTCTTCGGATATGATAACCACGTACGCGCCCGGACAAGTCAAAGGAGATTGGCATTATATTTTAGACCCGTTAGGCCTTTTAAATTACGATATTGTAATTGGGCGCACATTGATTTTTTTGGGGATTTTTTGTTTAGTTCTGGCCATTTATAGCTTGTATTATTATTGGACGCATACCGAACAATATTTCACGAGTCGCTGACATTTTTTGGAATTTATTTTTGACGAGTCAAGTGCTTTTTTGTCCGTTTTTTGGGCTGAGAAAAGGAAAGGCTTGACTTGTTTTTTTTTTTTT
>CACZKQ010000130.1 GCA_902781765.1 uncultured Elusimicrobium sp.
TGCTTGCAGTAAAGTATCACTGGCTGCAATAAATTCATGTTTAATAGTGTCAAATCTGGGGTAGTTGGACTCCAATTCATCAAAATGGGAGGCAACATACTCTTTTTGTTTGCGAACAATAAATTGCAAAGAGCGCCAAGAATCTTTATCTTTTAAAAAGCTGTTGAATACGGGGACTAATTTTTCGTCGGTGCTTTTTTGCAGAAATACATAAGCTTGGTACCAATCCAACAAGGCTTGTTGCAAGGAGGGTATATAAACGGCAGAATAAGAAGTGGTATCATACCCACTATTTAAAAAATTAAATTGCCTAAGCCGGCTTGCTACTGCTAAACGTACGGCTTCTTTGGGCTCATGATTTAAGAAAGAGAGAATCGGAAATAGCCGTGTGTTGGCGGGGGTTCCGTATTCATAGTCGGAAGAACCACTTAAAAAATCTATATTTTGATAGTGGGAGGCATAATAAGTGGTATACAAAGAGCTCATATGGCAAGAATCTAATTCCAACACATTGATGTGTAATTTTTGTTGGTGTGCCGAAAATAAAATATCATTTACTTCTATACCGTAATCCTCATTATAGCCCATATCAAAACCGCTGCCGTGCGCGGAAAAAATAATCCCTGTATAAAGAGAATCTTCTTGCGCTTTGAGATTTGTAAATAGTGCTTCTAATAATTCTTCCAACGCAATATCGGTAGAAATGGCCCGTTTTTGGGTAACGGTTTTTCCCTGTTTGCGATGAATAAAATACAGTTGTGCAGTCTTACGCACGGAGGCATTTGCGCGGGGGGCGATATCTAATAAGACGGCATGACGTAAAGTCCCGCGGTTTACTTGATGTCGTAAAACACCTAACCCTTCTGCTAGGCGGTTTTCGTCGTCTACGGCTAAAAATATCGCCACTTGCCATGGGGTAGATACAGTTGGTGATGCTTGACTTTGAGAAGAAGAAACACCTGCTGAAGAATTGTTTGCTTGGAAATAAGTAGTGGAAACCGAAGGTGCCAAGACTGGGTGAGAGGAAAGGGTTGTTTGCAGTTGTAACGCAATATCCTCTGTTTTTCCTTGGCGTGATTGCTCAAACAGATAATTCATTTCCTGCTTGAGATTTTTAGAAGACAGAAACGATACATTTTGAGCAAAAGCGGTAGGGAATAAAATCAGTAAAGATAACAAAAATATAATTTTTTTCTTCATAAGGAACGCTCCTTTCTCTAAGTGTAATAGTTTGTGTAAAATGAGGAAAGAGGCAAAAGACCTAAAGGGTATTAGGTCCTAAGACCTAAATAAAAGATCATAGATAACAGCGTGTTCAAATTGCTAAAATATACTTATGATTACAAGCGTGATTTTTGATATGGACGGACTTCTTTTTGATACAGAAGTCATCTATTTTGAATGCTATAAAAAAGCCGCCAGAGAATGGGGGCTTGATTTTACGTTTGAACTATTTAAAGCTTGCATTGGCATTAGCCGCGAAGAAGCTGCTAAATTTATGCAGCAGTATTTTGGCAAAGAGGTAAATCCGTCGCAAATTCATAGCAGAACTTATGAATTAGTGGAAGAGTATTTGCAAAAGGGCGGTCCAATTCCGTTTCGGCCGGGTGCTAAGGAAGCGGTGAAGTTTTTTTATGAGCGCGGACTGAAAATTGGTTTAGCGTCTTCCAATATGCGAAAATGGGCAGAATTTTATTTAAAGCAAAAGGGAATTTTTGATTATTTTTCGGCCATTACTACGTGTGAAGATGTCACTCATTTAAAGCCAAATCCGGAAGTGTATCTAAAAACTGCTCAAAAATTACAAACGCCTCCTACACTGTGTTTAGCCTTTGATGATTCTGCACCGGGGGCTACCGCTGCAATCGCCGCAGGAATGCGTACTTGTATGGTGCCGCAAATCAGCCAACCGACGCAATTTATCCGCGAGCGCGCGTTCAAAATCTATCGTTCCTTACAGGACATCTATCCGGATATAGATGAACTTTTAGCCTAAGTTTAGTGAACCGTTTGGGGCCGGAGTTCCGAAGGTATAATTTCTTGCGCCGAATGTTCGGTGGATTCCCAGTTTTCCGTAAGCCCGAAAGGGGCTGCCGTGTGTAGCGGATAAGTAAGATACTGATCTAAAAAACGGCGGCAAACGTTATTACACTTGGATAAACAAAGTAAATCATCCGGCTCCGTAAATACCAATTCTGTAAGTGGAGCTTCGTGCATTTGTCGCCAAAATTTTTCCGGAATTTTAAGAACCGGATGATCCAGCCCAAATCCGGCCAACATCATGAGTCTAAGCGTAAAAGCCGCTTGAAAAGCGGAGTGGACGGGGCCTTTATCCAACGCTTGTAATGAGCTATATAATAGGTTGAATTTGCCCTCACTTGGTTGGTGAAGCGGTGTAAAACGATACACTAGTTCACAAAAATGAAAGGCTAGTGTTAAACGTTTTAAATCGGTTCTAATGGCAGGGAATATGTCTATCACTTTTCCGCCCGTAATCGTGCCAATCGTTCCACCCCGCCGGATATAGATACGATAATCTGCACAAGCGAACGGTTCGCTAATCGCTTTTAGTTTTCCCGTAGGGCGCGATACACCGGGCAAACGTGCATTCAAGCGTCCGTGCTCTTTGGTATATAGTGAAACAATCCGGTCCGTTTCCCGAAAATTTTGGCGTAGTAAAATAATGCCGTAATCTGTTAAAATCATTACAAGTAGAATAGCAAATTTAAAGGCATCTGTTTATGAAATTTTTGCATTGATGCGCTAGAAAAGCTATAATAATAAGGTCTTTTGAAAGACACCATTTAAAATTATATAGGAGATACGTTCTTTCCAGTCTGCTTTTTTAGAGGCCAGAACTAACGTATAATGAAGAAACATGTTACCGACATACAGACCTAACAAAAGAAGACGTGCCAAACATATCGGTTTTCGTGCCAGAATGGCTACCGCCGGCGGACGCAAAGTATTAAGTGCCCGCAGAGCTAAAGGCCGCCACGAGCTGATTCGGGCTTAGTTTTTATGCAGCCAAAAGGCCTGCCGCGTTTTTGCCGCCTACACCTTAAACGAGATTTTAAGGAAATTATTCGGGGCGGCATTAAATTGCAATATCGTAATTTAAGTTTATGGTACCGGAGGCAGGAGTTGCCCACTTCTGCTCCGGTGCGTTTTGCGGTGGTGGTCTCTTCCAAATTGGGACCGGCGGTTCTACGCAATCGTGCCAAACGACTGTTGCGGGAAGCATTTAGATTGAACAGACAATATATTTTAGCTGGAACGGATATTATCATCAACCCAAAAGGTTGTGATGCGTTGAGTGATGTGCATGCTGCGCAAGAGGCGCTCAAGTCACTACTCGGTCAGGCCGAATTACTCAACGACTCTTCAAATTGACTGTGTAATTGAAGGGTTTTATGGACAAGATTTCGCTTCTGTTGAAAAAATGTGTACTAGCATTTTTGGCGGTATTTATCGTGTGCGTTCGCCCTTGGTTAGGGCCTAAAGGCGTGTGCCGTTTTTCGCCGACGTGCAGCGCGTATGCCAAAGAAGCAATTTCTAAACATGGCGTTTTTAAAGGCGGATATCTTTCCGTCA
>CACZKQ010000131.1 GCA_902781765.1 uncultured Elusimicrobium sp.
TATCTTTTTTCTTTAGCGGTGGCGGAACTCCTTTTCCTTTTTCCGGATAAGGTTTCCGACGGATTTATCAACGAACGTGTTATGGAATATGATAGAGAAACCGAATCCCTGAGGCGTGAGGAAACAGCGAAGTGTGCAAAAATTGAATTTGAGCTTCTTGAAAAAATGGGTTTGCTGGGAAAGATTCCTTGGCAAGGGATGGATGAACATATAGGATACCCGCTGCTTATGTCGCCTTCGCAATTTGAACACTTGGTTAATCGTGCAAAGAAGACGCAGGAAGAGCGAATCCGTTTGGCGCAAAAGGAAGGATATGTGAGTTTGGAAAAATACTGGGCACGTCCTCCTTATTGGTGGATATCGGAACACGCGAATGAATGGTACAACTTGTGGCAAATAAAATCCCAGGCGCTAGCCCGCGGTTTTTGGGCAGAAGATCCGCGTTTGCAGACTCTTTTTGAACAGATTGAGAAAAATTTTGCCACCATTTGTTCACATAAAGGCGTTATAGAAGGGGAAAAAAATTGGGAAGAAATGCGGAAAAAAGACTACTCCTTAGGAGAATTAGTCCATTTTTTAGAAGCAGCAAATGCCTCCCTGCAAAAGCAGGTTGAGGCTTTAGGCCCCTTGGAAAGAGATTCCTCTACGGCCATGATGTCTCATGCGGCCTATAAGCGCCACCAAAAAGAACAAGAACAAAAACAAGCCGAAGAATATTTTTCTAATAAGATTTTTAGCCCTGTATCTGTAAAAACGGATAAGAAGGGGACCAAACAAGAACAAGGCAGCCTTGCTAAGCAACCGGACCGGCTTGATAATCTATCAGACCTGCTTGATAGACAACCCTTTAACTATTAGTTTGATCCGCTTGCGCGCCAAAGCGGATTTTGTTATAATATATAGGTAATCTGCGGATAGAACGTATGCAAAAAGGGTTGCATTAGGCAGATTAACTTGATAAAATTTAAGTAGTAGTAAAACCCGATTTGAACGAGAACCATGACTCTGCCCGACGGAAAAGATGTTGGGAAGGGGTCTGTGGCTGTCGCTTTCTCTGTCTGTAAAAAGAGAAAAATACACCACAAGTTTTCGTTAAAAAAACAGGCAAAAAAATGAACCTGACAAAAGACCAAAAGAAACAAAAGTCGCAAGACTTAGCTTCTGAAATTACCACTGGCGGTACTGTATTTTTCACAGCCTACCAAGGCTTGAAATTTACCGAAATGGAACAAGTGCGCCAAGCGTTAGCCCCCGCGGGAGCCAAATTCCGCGTGGAAAGAAACGCAATTGTGGAACATGCCATCAAACAAGCCAACATTGAAGGGGCCGACGGAAAGCTCTTTCAAGGGCCGACGGCTATTGCAGTAGGCGGCGATATCGCCGCTGTGGCAAAAGCCTTGGTGGATTTTCAGAAAAAGAATGCGGCTTTGAAGCTTCGCGCTTGCTACAGTGAAGGCGTCTGGTACGACGAGGCACAAGTGAAACAATTGGCTACCATTGGTACCAAGGAAGAAAACTTGTCCAAGTTGGCCGGTGCGTTATACAACGCAGTTGCCCAATCTGCTCAAGTGTTGCAAGCTCCGATACGGGATTTTGCCTACGTTATCAAAGCTTTGGAAGATAAGCAAAAATAACGCGTCAGGGGGTCAGTTGGCATTCGCCAACTGAACCTCGGTAAAATCTAAACCCGCCAAGTGCGGTAGTAGCCCTGAAAAGGATAAAGGTACGGGCTTAACTCGGTTAAGCAGAAGGCCGCTACTCTAGAACATAAGGAATAAATAAAATGGCTAAAATGACCAAAGATGAATTAGTAAATGCTATCGCTGAACTCACCGTTTTGGAACTTTCCGAACTCGTGAAAGCGATTGAAGAAAAATTCGGCGTAAAAGCTGCTGCTCCGGCCGTAGCTGTTGCCGCTGCTGCCGCTCCGGCTGCCGCTGCCGCTGAAGAAAAAGATGAATTCAACGTCGTGTTGACTGCTGTAGATGCCGCCAAAAAAATCAGTGTCATTAAAGTAGTTCGCGAAATCACTGGCTTGGGCCTCAAAGAAGCCAAAGACCTCGTTGAAGGTGCTCCGAAAGCCGTGAAAGAAAACGTTGCCAAAGCCGAAGCTGAAGAACTCAAAAAGAAAATCACCGAAGCCGGCGGTACCGTTGAACTCAAATAGTCAACAGACTATCTTATTCCCAACCCCTTGCAAAAGGGGTTGGGATTCGCACCTTAGAAGTTATCGGGTGCCACAACTAATAAGTCCGCTGTGCGTGCGGTAAATAAAGTTGCAATTTCAGGAAGAACAGACATGATTGAAAAACAAACTAATTTTGGCAAAATTTCCACCAAACTTCCCTTGCCCGATTTGTTGGACATGCAAAAGCAGTCCTTCGTGGATTTTTTGCAGCTCAATGTATCACCTGCCAAACGGGAATTAAAAGGCTTGCAAGCTGCGTTTGAAGACGTATTTCCGATTGAAGCCCCCGATGGGAGCATGCGTTTAGAATTTTTGAAATATGAATTGGGAACTCCCCGGTATGCTACTCCTGCCGAAGCCACTGTGCGTGATAGCACTTATTCCGCTCCGCTCAAAGCCTGGATGCGCTTATACGTCAAGCAAAAAAACGGGAAAATGAAAGAAGCTTCCGATCAGGATGTTACCCTTTGTGATTTACCTTTAATGACGGATGCCGGCTGCTTTGTATTTAACGGCGCAGAACGCGTGGTTGTCAGCCAGATGCACCGCTCGCCGGGTATTATTTTTGAAGAAGATGAAGAAAAGAAACAGTCCACCTTCGGTAAACGCCTTTACGTGGCGCGCATTATTCCGTACCGCGGGGCCTGGATTGAATTCTCCTTTGACCTCATGAACGCCTTGTGGGTCCGCATTGACCGCAAGAAAAAAGTGTTAGCGTCTACCTTCTTACGCGCTTGCGGTTTGGAAACGAACGCACAAATCATCCAAACTTTCTACAAATGCGAAGACGTGGAAATTAAACCTTCTCAACTCGATAACGTAATCGGCCGCTATGCCGCCGACGATATTTATGATCCGTCCACCGGCGAAGTGCTTTGGAACTTAGATGAAAAAGCCGCCTTGCCGATTGACGATAAATTATTCAAAACACTCGTTGAAAAGAAAGTCAAAACGATTAAAGTGATTTCCGGCAAACCGCGTCAAGATGACCCCGGTATTTTGGCTACCTTGGAACACCGCAAAGATTCCATTCGCACGGCAGCCGAAGCGCAAGCCGAAATTTACAAGAAAATGCGCGGACAAGATTTCGTCGTCAAGGAACAAGCTGAAACCTTCCTGAACAACTTGATTTTTGACAACATCCGCCGCTATGACTTAAGCTTTGTAGGCCGCTATAAAATCAATAAGAAATTTGCGAATATGTTTGATTTGATTAGCAAATTCAAATTCAAAAAATTCCAAAAACCGTCGGACCGCCGCCGTACCTTGGCGCCGGAAGACGTGATCGTAACGGTCAAGTACCTCCTCGCACTTAACGCCGGGGAAGATATTCAAAAAGAATACGGGCCGGATTTCTCTTTTAAAGTGGACGACATTGACCACTTGGGTAACCGCCG
>CACZKQ010000132.1 GCA_902781765.1 uncultured Elusimicrobium sp.
TAATTAGACACAGGCACCCCTTTCTTTATCAATTTTTCCAACCGGTTTAAAATTTGCGTACGCGTAACCATACATCCGCCGCATTGAATAGCTAGTTTATATTTTTCCACGTCAGGTGGAAGTTCATCCAAATGCACCAGAAAATCAAATTCCAATTTTTTCCCGGTAAATTTTTCAAGCCATTTAGGAAGTTTTGTGCGTCCAATATCTTCGCACTTATTTACGCTGTGCGAGCAAGATTCCATAATGAGAATTTTGTCGCCATCTTTCAAGTTGCTAATCGTGGGCGTACCGCGCAAATAGGCCTCAAAATCCCCCTTTAAGCGCGAAAATAAAATGCTAAAACTAGTTAGCGGAATATTAGTCGGCACGACGGAGCTCACATACCCAAACACTTGCGAATCGGTTACTACCAATCTAGGCGTATGGGTTTGCAGATATTCGCGCAGTTCGCTATCTTTTAAGCAAACCGCCACCGCGCCGATATCCAACAAATTGCGAATCGTTTGCACTTGAGGCAAAATGAGCCGTCCTTCCGGGGCGGAAGAATCAATGGGCATCACGAGGGCTACTTCATCACCGGGGCGAACAAAATCGTCCAAAATCACGTTTTGGGAATAGGAGCTTTTGGGTAAATATTCTTTGATTTTATCCAGTAGCCGCTGCGTGTTTGGGTTTTTACACGAAAACTCCACCACGTCCACTCCGCCAATTTGCTCCGTTGCGCGGCCCACCAAATCGCTTTTATTATGCACAAAGAAAAACGGCACCCGTTGCGACACACACGTTTCCATCAGTCCCTGGTCGTAACCATCTAACGGCCCGGAAAATACCAAAATAGCCAAGTCCACCTGGTCAAGCACTTGATGGGTGCGCTTAATGCGTTGCAATCCTAAACTAGACGCATCATCCAACCCGGCTGTATCCACCAGCACCACCGGGCCAATACCTAAAATTTCCATGGTTTTTTTAACGGGGTCGGTGGTCGTTCCCGGCTCGGCGGATACCAACGCCACGTCTTGCCCGGCAAGCACGTTAATAAGCGCGCTCTTGCCGACGTTTGTTTTTCCAAAAATGCCGATATGCGGCCGATTTGTTTTTACCATACATTAAGTATAGCAAAAAGAAACGTAAAAGAATGTAGTTAAAAAATGAGAAGAAAGTATGCCGTCCTTTTTTCTTTTTCTCGTAATTTTGCAGAGTTGGTATGCGGAATATAGAAAAAGAAAAGTGTGTTGTAATAAAGGAAATGTGCAAAATTAGGAAGAATGCAGACACAAGGTTATAACCCAGCAGCGCGGCAATTTCAAACGAGTTTTGCACAGTTCTAGGCGTGCGCCGACGCAGCGTACCGGGATAGTCCGGGCGAAGCCCGGCGGGTACGTAAGGAGGCGAAGAACAACGAAATGTGCAAAATTAGGAAGAAATTGTGTAGAATGAAAGAGTAGTACTATAATTTTATCTGTTTTTGGAACCGTTTAAGAAACGGAGCCATTTCGGGAAACCGAGATGTTTGTTCAAGTCCAAAAACAGCCGAATCAGGCACACAAGAGCGACGGCTTGCGTGTGCCGAATGTTCCTCGCTTTAGGCGGGGAACTACGGCTGTTTCTGTTGTGGCTCTTGAACAAACACACCGGAATTGGCCGTTTTTTATGGGGTTTTCCAAACAGAAAAAGGAAAAAACCCTATGAAAAACAAAAAAGCATTTACGCTCATTGAAGTATTAGTCGTTGTACTTATTATCGGCATTTTAGTAGCCGTTGCCTTGCCGCAGTATAATAAAGCGGTAGAAAAAAGCAAAGCCACGCAAGTGTGGCCATTATTAAAAACACTCCACCAAGCACAACAAGCCTATTATTTGGCTAACGGAACATACGCTAAAACTTTTGATGAATTAGACGTTGAATTGCCCGGTTTTACAGGCAATACACAGTTTCACACTTACGAAATCACAGATACACGTTCTAATGGAGACTGGTCTTTTCAATTGCGAAGTCCTTACGATGCTATGTTTGTCGGACGCATATCTGGTCCTTATCAAGGGGCTGGATGGCGTATTCCTTATTCATCAAACACTTTAATATGTTTTTATCAAAGGAGCAGTGGAATTCAATATAACTACTGGAGCCCAGAATACTGTTCCGGACTATTTGGTTTTACGCACCAAGTGGGATATGGCGTTTGGAATGAATTTACCCGCTAATTACTACTTCTTTCCCCTATAAACCTAATATAAGGTATAATGGAAGTATATACCTTATTTAAGGGGAGCTTATGAACAAATTTGATGTTTACCAAAAACAGCGTGCTAAACTCGTTGAAAAAAATCTGTCCAAATATATTTCCAAAATCAAAAATGCGCCGCGCATTCTGACCGACGCTATGGACTATTCCCTCCAAGCCGGAGGCAAGCGCGTGCGGCCTATTTTACTAATGGCCACCGCCGAGGCATTCGGCAAAAAAGCGCAAGACGTTCTTCCCGCCGCGTGCGCAGTGGAAATGCTCCACACTTATTCTTTAATTCACGACGATTTGCCCTGTATGGACGACGATGATATGCGCAGAGGCAAGCCCTCAAACCATAAGGTTTACGGCGAGGCTACAGCTTTGCTTGCCGGCGATGCACTTCAATCTCTTGCATTTGAAACCATGCTCAGCGATGAAGCCGTAAAAGCTGTAGGCGCAGATAAGGCCGCACGGGCGGCAGGTGCGCTGGCTCGTGCAATAGGAGCTTACGGAATGGTCGGCGGTCAAATAATAGATTTAGCATATGAGAATAAATCTGCAGATGAAGAAATAATACGGGAAATGCACCGTAAAAAAACAGGTGCGCTCATCAGGGCGGCGTGTGAGATTGGATGTATAATCGGCGGCGCAGACGAATCACAGATAAAGGCCGCTCAAGACTATGCCGAAAGCATAGGGCTTGCTTTTCAGATAGTTGATGATATCCTTGACGTAACATCCGATGAAAAGACGCTCGGCAAGCCGATAGGCAGTGACGCCGATAACAGTAAATCTACGTTTGTCACTCTCTACGGGGTAAAAAAATGTGTTGAGCTTGTCAACGAGCTGACAGATAGAGCCGTAAACAGCCTGAATGTGTTCAGCGGTGATACGTCCTCTCTGAAAGAGCTTGCATACAGCCTTGCAAAACGAAAGAACTGATAATAATTCCTAATAAAAAGAAGACAACCATTGCGGTTTGAGTTTTGCAATACAGCGTTGCCGCCTTGCATTGCGAAGACCCTGAATCTGCTTTTTATCAGGAATTAGTATGATATATTCACGGCGAATGTTTCGCCGCTTTGGGGTAAGATAAAATGGAAAATAATATACTCGAAAACCTGAAGGGACCGTATGAGCTTAAAGAGCTTGACGACCGAGAGCTTGAACAGCTGTGCGCCGAGATACGTGAAAAGCTCATAGAAACGGTTTCAAAAACAGGTGGACACTTAGCTTCAAATTTAGGCGTAGTAGAGCTTACCGTTGCTCTGCACCGTGTGTTCAACACACCCGGTGACAGCATCGTCTGGGACGTTGGTCATCAATGCTATACTCATAAAATGTTCACGGG
>CACZKQ010000133.1 GCA_902781765.1 uncultured Elusimicrobium sp.
TTCTAACACCTGCACAGCGGGGTCATTTTTACGTACCACAAATAACACCGCTAAACCTTGTTTGCGAAGTTGCCGGCCCAAAGCAAATCCTGGATAAAAATGCCCTCCGGTTCCCCCGGACGCAATCATAAATCTTCTATTCATAATTATCGGTTCCTGTTCTTATAATTTGTTATGTCTTCCCGTCCTATAGTAGGGGAATGGTCCACAGCGGCTAAATTCAAAATAATACCCACCATGACCAATGTCATAATGACCGAGGATCCCCCATACGAAAAGAAGGGTAAAGCGATACCTTTTGTCGGTAACAGGCCAATAGCCATTCCCATATTAAAAAAAGCCTGCAAACAAATGGTGATGGTTAATCCAAAAATAACCAGCGAGCGAAAATGTGTTTTAGCGATACAAGCTAAGCTGATGCCGCGTACTAAGAACCAGCAAAATCCGCCTAAAATTAACGCTATTAAAAATAAGCCCAATTCTTCACACATAATTGAAAAGATAAAATCCGTATGGGCTGCTGGTAAATATTCTAATTTTAGCTCACTATTTCCTAAGCCTTTACCAAACCAACCGCCCGATCCGACGGCTAAAAACGATTGCACTAGCTGGTATCCGGTTCCCCCTTCTTTAGCAAACGGATTTAAGAACGAGAACACACGTTCCCGCCGATACGCCACAAAGAGTACCTGGTGTATCAGCAAAGGAGAGATAATAAGTAACGGCAAGGCTAAATGAAAAAATCGTACCCCAGCCACAATAAGCATACTCACAAAAACAAAACCCATCAGCGCGGGCGTGCCCAAATCTTTTTCCGCTAAAATCAGGCCAAGCGTAATCCCGGCCACTGCCATAGGTTTTAAAAGGAGTTTCCAATTTTTAGCAAGTCTTCCCGCAACACTTTCCAAATAATCTGCCACATAGATCACTAAGGTTACTTTGGCAATTTCCGAAGGCTGTAATTTAAATACCCCAAAATCAATCCAGCGGTGCACGTGTGCTTGCGTCCGTGTGAATAAAACAATAATGAGTAGTACCCACGTTACATACATCAGGTTCATTGGGCGAAAAATTTTTAAACGCTGCAATTGACTATAAGTTTGTGAAAGGAATAATGCCAATCCAACGCCTAAAATATCAAAAATAAGCTGACGTTTAAAAAAAGCCGAGGAATCAAACGCGCTAGACGAATAAGTAAATAATAAGCCAAAAAGCACAAAGGCAAAGCTGATAAAAGCAAGCCTTTTATCAAGCTGTAATGGTTGCCAACTAGAGCGATTTTTATCTGTTTTACGCTCTTTTCCAAGCCCTACTGATCGTCTGGTAGCAACAGAACGCATGTAGTTGGTACGTGTGGAAGATTGATTAAATAATTTTTTCATACATTACCGAATCTTAAGCGAGGCCAATGCCAGTAACATCAGCATCACCCCTACAATCCAAAAACGAACAATCACTTTTGGTTCAGCAATTCCCATGAGTTCAAAATGATGATGAATCGGGGCCATTTTAAACAGTCGCTTTCCATGCGTTAGTTTAAAATATCCCATTTGAAGCATCACAGAAACGGTTTCTAATACAAAAATTCCTCCGGCGATAGGTAACAAAAGTTCCTGCTTTACACATAAAGCCGCCGTCCCAATTACTCCGCCCAAGAATAAAGAGCTGGTATCTCCCATAAATACTTGTGCCGGGTAAGAATTGAACCATAAAAATCCCAAACAAGCCCCCACAAGTGCCCCCATAAAAACGGTGATCTCTCCGGCACCGGGTACATAAATGATTTTTAAATAATCCGCAAAATTAATGTTCCCGGCCAAATATGCAAAAATACCATAGGTAGCTGCGGTAAATACCATACAACCACTGGCTAGGCCATCTAATCCATCCGTTAAATTGGTTGCGTTTGAGGAGCCAACAATCACTAACATAGCAAAGGCAAAATAAAATACAGATAAATCAATAAACATTTTGCTCATATAAGGAATAATTAAAGAGGTAGCATATTCACCGTTGGGAGGATTCATTCCCAAGTATCCAACTACAACAATCGCAGTGAATAATTGAATCGCCAACTTGATAGAAGATTTCATTCCTTCCGGATTTTTTTTGACTAATTTAGTGTAATCATCCATCACTCCGGCAAAGCCAAGGGTAACGGTAGTAAAAATGAGTAACCAAATATAAGCACAGTCTAACCGACCCCAAATAAGCACGCTGACAATTAAACTAATAAAAATGAGTAAACCGCCCATAGTCGGTGTTCCGCTTTTAGATAAGTGTGAGGCCGGGCCATATTCGCGTTCTATCTGTTGAATTTTATATGAACGCAATTTACGTACTAAGGCCGGGCCAATACACAAGGTAAGCAGAAAAGAAGTAAAAATCGCCGCCCCGGTACGAAACGTAATATAACTAAAGATATTCAGGAAGCTAATGTCATCTTTAAATAGGGATAAATAGTATAGCATGAATTAAATCTCCTTAAAAATATTTTCAAAATTCATAGACCGGGACGCTTTAAATAAACACACGGCCCCCGGTATAAGTACCTGTTTTAGCTGAGGTATCCACTCCGCGGGTTTTTCGGCATAAACGGCACGCACCGTAGGAACTGTTTTTAAAATTTCATAAGCATATTTCATTTCCGGCCCTGCCAAAAAAACGGTATCAATATGATTATCTTGCACATAACGCGCAATTAAACGGTGATAATCTTTAGAAGAATCCCCCAACTCTTTCATATCACCTAATACCGCTATACGTGGAGAATTTTTCTCTCGTCCTAAAATAGAAAGTGCATTTTGCATACTGGCCGGATTGGCATTATAACAATCCAGGATAAAATGCACACCGTTCTTTTCCACGCGTTCCAAACGCATGGGCATGGGAGTAAAATTTTGTAAACCTTGTTTAATATGATCCATGTAAATCCCCAAGGCAATAGCTGCCGCCACTGCCGCCGCCGCATTTAACTTATCATGACGTTCCAGTTTAACATGCACACGATAAGCTTCGCCCTTATAGATAAAAGAGAAATCTTCCGTTTCCAACACTTGTAAATCGGCCCCCGGATTAAAACCAAAAGAAATAGATTTTCCCTTAAATTCTGTTTTTAGCCGGGCTAAATACTCGTTATCTACATTGTATACCAACGTTCCCCCATAATTCAAATGATGCGCAATTTCTGTTTTGGTTTGATAAACGGTTTCCAGATCATGGAAAAATGCTAAATGTGCCGCAGAAACATTCGTAATGACGGCCACATCCGGTAAAGTAAGCCGCGCCGTTTCATCAATATCCCCCGGATGTGAAGCGCCTAACTCAAAAACTCCGTATTTATGTTTCGG
>CACZKQ010000134.1 GCA_902781765.1 uncultured Elusimicrobium sp.
GGCGGTGTATTTAAAATTAAATTCATAGGAGATTTTCGTCTAAAAATTATATCAAATTAGGGACACGTATACAGAACGGAATTATGGTATAATAAATTAACAATTTTTCTGTTTTTGGAACCGTGAAAACGGATGCTCTTGTAACACATCACAAGGGGTAATTAGAATCCAAAGACAGCCGATTCAAGTATACTTAGGCGGCCACTTGAGTATACTGAATATTACCCATCCTGCGGGATGGGTAATTACGGCTGTTTAGTTTGTGCATTCTAATTACCGCAAGCTTAACAGCCGTTTTTGCATACGCTCTCCAAAAACAATAAGGAGAAACTATGCAAAAAGAAAATGTAATAAAAAGTTGCCTTGTTGAAGTATTAAATAGAGTCATTCTGAACTTGTTTCAGAATCTTCAATGCTTGTCGTGGTATCTGTTGTTACGAAACAACATGCGTGGAAGATCCCGAAATAAATTCGGGATGACTTTATGTAATTACAACACCGGGTTTACTCTCATTGAACTTCTCGTCGTTGTCCTTATTATCGGCATTTTAGCCGCCGTAGCCCTGCCGCAATATCAAAAAGCAGTAGATAAAACACGCATTGGAAACTATGTAGCCCACATAAAACAAATCGTCCGCGCCGAACAAGTATATCACATGGAAAACGGAGAATATACTCCACAATTGGCTGATTTGGATGTTGATGTAACGAAAATTTGCAAAACCCGTGGCGGTGCGTGCGCCAGTAACGAACTATATAACTGCCCTTATAATTTTGGATTTGATTTAGGTGCGGGTTGGATAGAGGGGAAATGCCGTTTTACGTCTGCTGAAACGATTACTTTAAAGTACTGCCCTGATTCCTCTAATTCGTGCCATTCGGATACTCCTTATGCATTTAAAGCAAAATATTCTATCGAAACCGGCGAGCTTTTATCATGTACCGGTAAATTATGTCCGATTGTGCGAAGTATACCGTGATTTGAAAATGGTTGGCCCTTTATAGCAAGCAAAAGCGGCAACATCTTTGTTGCCGCTTTTCTGCGTAAAACTTTAGAGAATAACAACACACCTACCCTGTTTTCATTTTTGAGCCTAGGCAAGGCCGCAAGTTGAGTGCCGCGTACGTCTGCAAGACAACGCACCGCGTTGCAGGTACGCAAGCGAAAGTCGGCCTTGGATTGGCCAAAAATGAAAACCGTTGCTTCGCGGTACGAACGTCTACCACCGCAAGTTCGGTTGGCGCGCCGCTGACACCTCATCAATGCGTTCCACACATTGTGTGTGCGGAGCCGCTTTCACCACGTCCGGCGTGGTTTGAATTTCCTCATAGATTTTTTCAAGCGCACGGACAAACGCATCTAACATTTCTTTACTTTCCGTTTCCGTCGGCTCAATCATAAGTGCTTCCGGCACAATCAGCGGAAAATAAATGGTCGGCGCATAAAAACCGTAATCCAACAACCGTTTGGCTACGTCGCTAGTATGTACGCCGTTCATTGCGTGCGGGTCAATGGACAACACGCACTCGTGCATACAATTCGTATCAAAAAACGCGTTAAATTTGCCTTTGAGTTTAGCACGCACATAGTTGGCATTTAAAATAGCGTTTTCGGCAATCGTTTTGAGTGTGTTACCGTCAAATTGTTTCAAATAACAAAGCCCGCGCAAACACACGGCCGCGTTGCCGTAAAACGCTTTCATCTTGCCAATACTTTCCGTGCGGTCCGCTTCTAATTTGTAAACGCCGTTTTCACAAACGACAAACGGCTTGGGCAGAAATTTCGCCACATGCGCCGCCGCACCGACCGGACCGGAACCCGGGCCGCCGCCGCCGTGCGGAGCCGCAAACGTTTTATGCAAGTTAAGGTGCATCACGTCCACGCCGAAATCAGCCGGTTTGGCTAGGCCAATCAGCGCGTTGAAATTTGCGCCGTCCATATAAAGTAGCGCACCCGCTTTATGTACCATTTCTGCAATTTGGCGGATATTTTTTTCAAAAAGTCCTACCGTGTTGGGAATGGTCAACATCACAGCCGCCGTTTTGTCGGAAAGGGCATCTTGCAACGCCTCCAAATCTACGCACCCGTCCGCACCGGACTTGATGTTTACAACAGTATATCCGGCCATATTTGCCGTTGCCGGGTTCGTTCCGTGGGCGGTGTCGGGCACAATCACTTCCGTGCGTTTCAAATCGTTGCGGCTATCGTGATAGGCACGCACCGTTAAAATCCCGGTCAGCTCGCCATGCGCGCCCGCCGCCGGTTGCACGGTAAATGCAGCCAGCCCGGTAATGGCTTTTAATCCCTCTTGCAATTCATAGAGTGCCTTTAGCGTACCCTGAATAGCGCTTTGCGGCGCAAAGGGATGTGCGCTTGCAAATTGCGGCAAGACGGATAACACATCATACGCTTTAGGGTTGTATTTCATCGTGCAAGAACCGAGCGGATAAAACTGCGCGTCCAACGAATAATTGAGTTGTGATAAACGCGTAAAATGGCGCACGGTGTCAAACTCGCTAAGCTGCGGCAAATTGGGCTCTTGCGTACGCAAGTACGACGACGGCAAATAATCGGCCGCGTGTTTTTGCGTTTTTTCAAATTGCACGCCGCGCCGTCCGGGGCGTGATTTTTCAATAGAAAGTTCGCTGTGTTTTAAAATTTCTTCCATATTAAATTTCCCCCAACGCGTTAGCGTAATTTTCAATGTCTTGCGCGGTGCGCATTTCCGTCGCACAAACAAGCAGACAGTTTTTCATACAGTCGCAGAGCGTTCCCAAATCATACCCCGCGCCAAAACCTTTGTTCGCCATTTGCTCAATGACTTCGCTTGCCGGGCGATTGCACACGACGACAAATTCATTAAAGAACGGTGCTTTGTTTAGCACAGTAAATCCTTTCACTTGGCTGATTTTGTCGGCTAGTTGGTGCGCGCGTTCCAAGTTGAGTTCCGCTACTTCTTTTATGCCTTTCGGCCCCAACAGCGTCAAATAAATAACCGCATTGAGCGCGCACAATGCTTCGTTGGAGCAGATGTTAGAGGCGGCTTTTTCGCGGCGGATATGTTGTTCGCGCGCTTGCAAGGTAAGAACAAAAGCGCGGCGGCCGTTTTTATCCTTGGCGCTGTTAGGATATTTGACGGCCTTTTCGATGTCTTTGGTCGTGATCAGGCCGACGAGGTTGTAGTTATCGTCCACCAGCGGCAGCTTTTCGATGCGGTGCTTCGCCAGGATGCGCTTGGCTTCCTCCAG
>CACZKQ010000135.1 GCA_902781765.1 uncultured Elusimicrobium sp.
CAGTAAGCGGTTGACAGCGTGTGTGATTTCCTGTTGCGCACCGTAGTTAAGTGCCAGGTTAAGGGTAAGACCTGTATTTTTGGCCGTTGCCGCAACGGATTTATCTATTTGTGCAAGCACTTGCACCGGAAGAGGTTCGCGCTCGCCGCTGACCCATAAACGAATGTTATTTTTTATGGCCTCTTTGGTATATTTTTCTAAGCTTTGGCACAACAGTTTCATGAGGCCGTCAATTTCTTCTTGCGGACGAGTCCAATTTTCCGTTGAAAAAGCATATAGAGTTAAAAACTTAATTCCCAATTTTTGAGCGGCTTTGAGCGTACGTTCCACCGCATGTGCACCGGCATTATGCCCGGCTAAGCGCGGTAAATGTTTTTGTTTGGCCCAGCGACCGTTGCCGTCCATGATAATAGCAATATGTTGTGGAATTTTATTTTTACTCATAACTACATTGTAACTTTTTTGAAGCGTTCTAACAAAAACACCCGGCAGAGCCGGGTGTTTGGTACAAGTTGGAAGATCGGCAATTAAATCTTCATAATTTCGGTTTCTTTGGCCTTGATGATTTGGTCAATTTTGGCGATATGCGCGTCCGTTGCTTTTTGCACGTCGCCTTCATAGCGTTTCAAATCATCTTCAGTAATTTCGCCGGCTTTTTGGGCTTTTTTGAGTTTTTCAATTACGTCGCGTCGTTCGTTGCGAACAGCTACTTTGAAATCTTCACTCACTTTGGAAATATTTTTAGCAAGTTGTTTGCGGCGATCTTCGGTCATAGACGGAAGCGTAATGCGAATTACTTTTCCGTCGTTCACTGGGGAAGCACCTAAATCAGCTTTTTGTAAAGCGGTATCAATATCTTTCAAGGAAGAAATATCCCATGGTTGCACTTCTAAGGTTTTGGCATCTAAAATGTTAATCATAGCCATTTGTTTGATAGGGGTCGGTGTACCATAATAATCTACGCGGATATTTTCTAACAGCCCGGCACTGGCGCGTCCGGTACGGATGGTGGATAAATCACGTTCCAAACGGGCGACGTGCTCGGCCATATTGTTTTTTGTTTTGGTAAGTAAAGCGTTAATAGCTTCCATAAGTTCCTCTGTGTATTAAGTTTCTTTTATTATAGCAATTTAATAAATTATCGTACCGATTTCTTCGCCACACAAGGCTTTTTCAATGTTGCCTTTTTTGTGCAAATTGAAAACTTGCAAGGGCAGCTGTTTTTCCATACATAAAGCTAGCGCCGCCGTATCCATAAATTGGAGCCGTTTTTCAATAGCTTCGGCGTAAGAAATTTTGCTGATGAGTTTTGCATTGGGATTTTTGCGCGGGTCACTATCATACACACCATCTACTTGGGTGGCTTTTAACAAAATGTCTGCGTTGATTTCGCTGGCGCGCAGAGCAGCGGCACTATCCGTTGTGAAAAACGGGTTCCCGGTACCACCGGCAAAAATGACAATTCGTCCTTTTTCTAAATGACGTAGTGCTTTGCGGCGCACAAACGGTTCAGCCAGTTGATAAATGTTAATGGAGGTTAAAACGCGAGTCGGCAAACCGGCCTCCTCAATGGCAGATTGCAAAGCAATCGCGTTAATAACAGTGGCGAGCATGCCCATACTATCGGAATTGACGCGGTCAATCACGCCGCCGCCGTCGCGCAGTCCGCGCCAGATGTTGCCGCCACCAATTACAATGGTAAGTTCACAAGAAGATTTTTTATACGCTTCGGCAATTTCTACTGCAATTTCTTTTAGGGATTGGGGGTTAATGCCGCGGTGTCCTTCGGTGCTTAAAGCTTCACCGGAAAGTTTAAGTAAAATTCGTTTTTTCTTGTTAAGTTGGTTGCAGGGTTTCATCATTATTCTCCTTCAAACATTTTTATCATTGTAGCACAAAAGAAAGACTTTTTCTTAAAAAGGCGCGGTGTTTCCGAGGAAATTTTAATGCACCTGTTTAAAAAAAAGCCCCTCTTGCGAGGGGCTACTAACTAGAAGCGTACAAAACGTACAACTTTGAGTTCGGTACCTAAACGCTTAGATTCTTCCGCCAAGTAATCGGCAACAGTTTTCTTGTTGTCTTTGATGGTGGGTTGTTCTAATAAGCAGTTTTCTTTGGCGAATTTTTTTACTTTACCGGGCAACATTTTTTCAATGGCGGCTTCCGGTTTGCCTTCGTTTAACGCTTGCGTTTTGTAGATGTCTAACTCTTTGTCAATGACTTCTTGCGGAATGTCTTTCGCTTCTACCCAGTTGCTTTGCATACCGACGGTGTGCATGGCAAGCCCGCGAGCAATTTCTTTGACCGCATTGACATCAGCATTTCCGGTATAAGCAAGTTCCAAAATGGAAGCTTTTTTATTATCCGAGTGAACATAGTAAGACAAAACCGCATTGGTAGCCGGAGTCCAGTTATACCCGCCTTTGAAGGTGGTGTTTTCACCGAATTTCGGAGCTTTTTCCGTGATTTGGCCTTTGATATATTCATCATTGTTGTAATCCAAACCAGGGTGTTCCAATACGTAGTTGGTTAAATCTTCAGCGAGTTGGATAAAAGCGTCGGTTTTAGCCACAAAATCGGTTTCACAGCCTACATAGGCCATGGCTACTTTGTCGCCGCTGGTTTTAACGGCCACGCGGCCTTCTTTGGTGGCGCGGTCGGCGCGTTTAGCCATAGCGGCCAAACCTTTTTTACGCAAGTATACGACGGCTTGTTCCATATCGTTGTTGCTTTCGGCTAAAGCCTTTTTGCAATCCATCATACCGGCACCGGTTTTTTCTCTTAAAGTTTTAATATCGTCCATTAAAGACATGGGATAAATTCTCCTATTTGTAAGATTAAATCGTAAGAAAGTTCCCGGTAATCCGGGAACTTTCATCAAAGACTTATTTGGCTTCTTTGGTTGCTTCTTCTTTTACTTCCGCTTTTTTAGCTTTGGTAGTAGTTTTTTTAGCGGTCGTTTTTTTGGCAGCCGTTGTTTTTTTAGCGGTTGTCTTTTTAGCAGCTGGTTTTTTAGCAGCCGTTTTTTTGGCCGGTTTTTCTTCGTCGATCTCTTCTGCCGGAGCAGCTTTTTCTTCTACCGGAACTTCTACCGTTTCTACGGCGGCTACTTCTTCTACGACTACTTCTTTTTCAGCGGCTTGTTCTTCTTGTTCCGCGGCGAGCATAGCCGATTCAAAAGCTTTGAGTCGGGTTGGCTTCTTCGCGGCCTTCCAAAATAGAGTCGGCAATCGCGGCGCAGAATAATTTAATAGAGCGGGCCGCATCATTATTTCCGGGAACGGGAACGGTGATCATATCCGGGTCAGCGTTTGTATCGCAGACGGCTACAACCGGAATTCCTAACGTGTAAGATTCGCGTACAGCACCGGCGGTATCTACCGGGTCAATCACAAAGACTACGTCCGGAAGTACTTTCATATCGCGGATGCTGCCTAGCAATTTTTGCAAGCGTACGAGTTCTTTAGTTAAGCGGCTGGCTTCTTTTTTAGAAATTGCTTTAAACACGCCAGAAGCTTCCCATTTTTCAAGTTCGTTCATGCGTTCAACGGATTTTTTAACAGTTTGGAAGTTGGTTAAAGTTCCGCCGAGCCATTTTTCATGAATGCAATAAGCACCGCAGCGGGCTGCTTCGGTTTGGATGGCTTCTTGCGCTTGTTTTTTAGTACCGACGAACAAAAATTTAGCACCTTTTTTGCTTTCTTCTTTAATAAAAGCACAGGCTTTTTTAAGTTCTTTAGCGGTTTTTTGTAAGTCTAAGATATGGACGCCGTTTCTTTCTCCAAAGATAAAACGTCCCATTTTCGGGTTCCAGCGAGAAGTTTGGTGACCAAAGTGTACACCAGCTTCCAACATGGCTTTCATTGATACATTACTCATTTTATTCTCCTGTGGCGCACGCCTAAATTAAGGTAGAGGATACCTTGGTGGCGGTTGCCTGGGTGACGTCAAGATACGCTTGAATTTACGAACTGTTTCGCGTTCTTGCTCAGTTTCACCTAAGGACATTATAGCATAAAAAAGCGTCCGTGTGTAAAACGCGGACGCTAAAATCAAGGGACGCTTACAATTAGAATCTTCCGTTGACAAGCACCATCACCGGTAACCAACCGTTTTTAGCAATGTTTACTAAACCCAGTTGCAAGCCGTTTTCCAATTGTTTGGCGTAGTTAACCAATCCAAACTGTACACCGCCAAGTTGATCCAGCCGGCTTGTACACCCATCACTTTGTTTTCGTTAACGGTGACTAGCGCGTTTTGCAACCCGTAGATTGTATCAGATTTAGCATAGATCCACGCGTCGTTGACACCGCGAATGGTACCTGCTTCGCTATAGATTAAATCTACCTGTACACCATCTACTTTTTTGGTAGAAGAACCAATACCGAGGTCAATACCGGTTACATGGTCTTTATTGCTCGGTGCGGCCACGGCAATATCACCCCACAAAGACAACTTAATAATGCCGGTATCACCCGCAAACGCAGGGGCGGCGCACAAGACTGCTGCTAACAAGACTGCTAGTTTTTTCATGTACATTTCTCTCCTTTTATATATAGCTTAAAAAGCATGTTTAAATTAAACAGCGGCTTTTCATATTTACATTGTAGCACTTTACGTTTTGAATTTCATATAAAAATAATCTTTTAAATTGGTACAATCAAGAAAAGGAATGAATTTATGAAAAAAATCAGCGTAATCATTGGGTTGTTTTGTGTAACAAGTTTGCTGCAGGCAACGGATACATTATTTATCGGTCCGCGTAATATGCGCGTGAGTGAAGACGGAGAATTTTCGTGGGTGGACTTGACCCCTACTCCGCAAGCTTTTGATAATTTGTGGGCCTATCACTTATATCCGGAAGATAAAAAATTGACTGGGAAAGGAGTTACCGTTGCAGTGGCTGATAGCGGAATTTCTTCCCACGTAGAGTTCAACGGAAAACACATTCAAGGGCAGGATTTTACACTATCTCCTTCTATTGCTGATTTAAAAAATCATGGAACGGGTGTTGCCGGCATCATTGGTGCGCGAGGAATTCGTTTTACCGGGATAGCGCCGGAAGCTTCCCTCATTATCTATAAGATTGATGATGGCAGTCAAATGATTGCGCCGCAAGCTGTTACCGCGGCAATTAACACATTAGTAGACTATAACCAAAAAAATCCGGACCATAAAATTTCAGTGTTAAATTTAAGTTATGGCGTATTACCAGGGGGAAGTGCCCAGTTGACAGCGGCATTAGAGCGGGCCTATCAAAATGGAGTTGTTATTGTATGCCCGGCAGGGAATGTAGGATATCCCGGAGTCCATTATCCGGCCAGTTTGGGAATTACGATTGCCGTTAGTGCGTTGGCGGCTGATTTAACGCATGCATATGCTAATTCTTCGTATGGCCCGCAAGTAGATTTTATTGCTCCCGGTGATCGTATTTATACGACGGATGCTGACGGAGAATATACTCTCATGAGCGGAACTTCGGCCGCATCCTCGCCG
>CACZKQ010000136.1 GCA_902781765.1 uncultured Elusimicrobium sp.
TTGCACACGGATTGTTTGCTTAAAACCGCTCCCGCTTCTTAAAGATAATGAGCCGCGTTCCCAACAATTATCCTGTGTATTCAAGAAGAACCAAACTTTCTTTTTGGGAACTCCCCTTTCATGCCAAGACAAAAATACTTCCGCTAAAAAACAAAAAACACCCGCCGCCGCTACTGCGAACTGATAGCCCGAATTGCTATAATGTGGTATGATTTGGATTCACTTAAAAACTATTTTTTCGTTTCGTTTCTATCACTTTCTCACGCTCACTTCACGTAAGCAGCGGGTACTGTTTGCTATTTATTTATTTCTGCTTTCTACAATCGTTTTTTATTTATTTGCGGGCGCATATATTCACAAAAATTTACCTGTTTTCTTAAAAAATTTTCCCCAAATCACCCTTGAAAAAGGGGTACTCACGCAACCGCAAGAACCTGTTTTTGTCCCTATTCCAAACACTCCGTTTCGCCTGGCATTTGATGCTACTCTTAAAAGCCCGCCCAGTGTTAATGAACTGATGCAAACCAATACCCTTATGTTACTTAACGGCAATACCCTTTACATGCCGGGGTCAGCCGGCATGCAAACTACGCAGCTTCCGCCTACTTTTACTATGATTACGTCCCAAGATTTTTTAGCACAATATAAATCTTTTATTTCCATGTTTTTGCGCTTTATGGCACTAATTACTTCCCTTATTTTTGTGCCGCTTATTTTTATGTTTGATTTTTGTTTAGCCGGAGCGGTGGGTTTATTTTTTAATTTACTGCGTCCAACCCGCGTTTCACGCACCAAAATACTGACGTGGGCATTCTTTCTGTTAGGGCCTTTAACAGCTTTGTGGTTCGTACGGTTATGGATAAACATTCCGTTATTTACCTTAGCCCAAGTGATTTTATGTATTATATATATGCAGCAGATTTTTAACACGCTTCCGGAGGAAAACTAAATGCTTATTAAACTGATCCGTTCGTTCAGCTCGGCCCATCATCTGCCCAACTACAACGGCCCCTGCCACGATTTGCATGGGCACACTTGGAAAGCCGTTTTTGTCATTGAAGGCCCGGTGCAAGCCGACGGCATGGTGTGCGATTTTAAAGTCGTTAAAAAATTATTGGACGGACTCCTTCCGGACCATCAACTTTTAAACGATTTTTTAGAAAATCCGACGGCTGAAAATTTAGCGCAATATTTGTTTACGAAAATCCGCCCCGAGCTTGCCAAACAGGGGCTGACGTTAAAAACCTTGGAAATTTGGGAGAGCGATAATGCCGCCGCTATCGTGGAAGGTTAGCGAAATTTTTTATTCCGTACAGGGCGAAGGCGCACACAGCGGCATGCCGGCGGTGTTTTTGCGTTTGGCCGGATGCAGTATGGGGTGCGATTTTTGCGATACGAAATATGCTTTTTCCGGCGGGCAGGAAATGAACAGCTTGCAAATTTTAGTCGCACTTGCCGAATATCCCTGTAAGACGGTGGTGATTACCGGCGGAGAACCGGCCGAGCAAAATTTGCCCGGGCTTATTAGCGCGTTAAAATCAGCCGGGCACGTGGTGCATCTTGAAACGAACGGCGCGCACGATTGCGATGTTAGCCAGGCCGATTTTGTGTGTGTGTCACCCAAAAAATACGTCAGCCCGGAAATGCTTAAAAAGGCCGACATCATTAAATTGGTTGTCAGCCAAACGACCGATTTAACCGATTTGAAGAAATACTATAATTACGAAAACGAGAAAACAACGATTTATTTACAACCCGAAAGTAACAAACAGGAGAATATTGACTTATGCGTAAAACTGGTAAAAGAACATCCCTCAGCCCGGCTAAGCGTGCAACTGCACAAGCTAATCCACGTGCGTTAAGCGAAGAAAAAATTTTACAAAACTTACGTGAAATTTTGGCCTTCATCGGCGACGATCCCTCGCGCGAAGGACTTTTAGAAACGCCGCAACGCATTTTACGCAGTTGGAAAAAATTATACGGAGGCTACAAGCAAAAACCGCAAGACGTCCTCAAAACGTTTAAAGAGGGTTCGTGCGAAGAAATGGTCGTCTTAAAAGACATTGAATTTTACTCCACGTGCGAACACCATTTGCAGCCGTTCTTCGGCACGATTAGCATTGGGTATTTACCCAAAGGCAAAGTGCTGGGCATTTCCAAACTCGCGCGGCTTGTGGAAGTGTTTGCGCGGCGACTCCAAATTCAGGAAAAACTGGTTGCCCAAATTGCGGATAGTTTAATGGAAACCTTGCAACCGCACGGCGTAATGGTGGTATGCAAAGCCAAGCACCTGTGCATCAGTTCGCGCGGCATTGAAAAACATAACGCGGTAATGGTAACGAGTGCGATTCGCGGTGCATTTAAAAAGTTGGAAGTCCGCAGCGAATTTTTGGAAATGATTAAATAGTCATATCATTAAAAAACGCCCTCGCAATTAAAACTGTGAGGGCGTTTTTATGGTAAATGTTTTTATTCTTTAAAACAATATCCTGTCACCCACATGCGGCTATCTAAGCATTGAACTGCTACTTTTGTAAAACCATATTTAGCACATTCAGAACCGGAGTTCCAATCAGAGCAAACCCGAAGTGTTCCATCATAACCAAAAGAAACATGCCCAGTGTAGGTATCATCCCAAGCCATGGTTGTTCCGGCACCACCAGAAGAAACTGTACTTCCAGTATAACGCCATCCGTTAGGAGCAAAATACTCATCCCCAGTAGCAGTAGACCCATCGCCAGTAATAAATGTAATGGGAAGATCTTGGAAATTATACCAAACGCCCTCTGTTCCTTCTTCCATATTCTTAAGAGCTTGCGCTTTGTTAATGGCATCAATTGTCTGGAATACTTCCGCTAAACGGCTCTTGCGCACCGCTTTATCGTATTGCGGCAACGCCACAGCAGCCAAGATGCCAATAATCAAAACCACCACCAGTAGTTCTATAAGCGTAAAGCCCTGTTTTAATCCGATATTTAACATATAATTCTCCTTAGGGCAAAAAACACCCTATTTATATTATATATCAAAAAAAAAAAACAAAAACTTCTTTTTATTTTTTAGACGAAAAATAATCATAAAAAAGGGCTTGACACACTTTTTACTCTCCACAAATTACTTTCACAAAA
>CACZKQ010000137.1 GCA_902781765.1 uncultured Elusimicrobium sp.
GGGATTTTGATACCAGCTTGGGAGTTTTTGACCTCATTAGATGTGCAAATTGCGGTATGTACTACACTTCTCCGTATCCCAACGCCGCTACATTGCCCTACTTATATGCGTCTAGGGATACCCGGAATTTTGATACTAATAACTCCGATATATTGCAGAAAATCAAAGTTTTTTTGGCTAAAAAATCAATTGCAAAAATAATTAAAGGGTGTCATCAACCTATTTCCGTAGTAGATTTCGGTTGCGGGAATGGAATGTTTTCCTTGTGTTTCCAAGAAGTAATTCCTCAAGCTAATGTGTATGCGGTGGATTTTGCGCCCGAAGCACCCGCACAATTGAAAAAAGTAAAAGGATCTGCCCATGTTCCCCAGTATATGCAAATGGCAGATTTTTATAATAGTAACCAAAAATACGACATTATTTTTTTACGGCATGTGTTGGAACACGTTGAAAACCCGGTGGATTTGTTGAAAGCGTTACTTAAAAAATTGACAAAGACGGGATTTATTTATCTGGAAGTTCCCAACATCAAAAATGGATTGCGGTTATTTTGGAATAACTATCTGCCTTCTTACTATCCGCCATATCATCTGGTGCATTTTACGCCGGAAAATTTAGCTTTTTTGTGTGATAAACTGCAGGTGGATTATGTTTTGGCCCAGGCTGAAATGCCGGTCATGTCTAACATTGTGGCGAATCTGTTTCATCAAAAACTAAATAATATTCACCGCATGATAGGTATTTTACTCCACCCGATACAATTACTGCTTTGCTATAAAGAGCATACCGTGTTAGTGGCTAAGATTAGTAATAAAGCCTCACTTTAAGATTTCAAAATATGCTATAATAAAAACACACAAGGGCCATTAGCTCAGTTGGTAGAGCAGACGCCTCTTAAGCGTAAGGTCGTGAGTTCGAGCCTCACATGGCCCACTTTTAGTCTTTCAAAATACACAAGGACGGATGGCGGAACTGGTAGACGCGTACGCCTTAGGAGCGTATGGTTCACACCGTGAGGGTTCAAGTCCCTCTCCGTCCATATTTTTCCGGTTTTTCCGGAGCTAGAGAGGAGTCATCAAGATGTCCATTTTCAAAACAGCCCAACAAGGGGAAGTAACCACCAAACAACTTAGTAAAGAAGGATGCCGCGTCACGTTGTCCGTAGAGGCCACTCCCCAGTTAGTTACCAAGTGCTTTCAAAATGCAGCTATTCAAGTACAATCACGTGCGCAGATGCAAGGTTTTCGCGCCGGGAAAGTACCGTTGGATTTAGTCAAACAAAATTTTGCCGGGCATATTAAAGAACGCGCGTTGGATTTAACCGTTAAAGCCGCTATCAATGCTGCCGTGGAAGATGCTAAATTAGACCCGGTGGCCGTTCCTACGTTAACAAAAGCTGATTTTGCCAACTTTAGTGATGGTAAAGCGTTTACCTTTGAAGTTGCGGTGGACGTGGCCCCGGAATTTGAAGTAAAAGATTACAAAGGAATTGAAATTACTAAAAAACCGGAAACTGCTACCGAAGCTGATGTAACTGAAAATTTGAACCGCGTATTAGATGCTAATGCTCGTTTAGAAAGTGCGCCCGAAGGCACCGTGATTAACGATACGTGCTATGCTGTTATCCACTATACCGGCAAACGCAACGGAACGGATGATTACAAACTTTCTGCCGATAGCGAATTGGTGGATATGTCTGCACCGCAAACCATGCCCGGGCTTGCCGAGGGCTTAAAAGGTCTTAAAAAAGGCGACGTAAGAGATATTGAAACCAAAGACGGGCAAGATACAATTTCTTATCACGTAACGGTGGATGATATTAAAAATAAAATTGTACCGGAACTTAACGACAGCTTTGCCAAAAACATGGGCTTTGATACGTTAGATGCGCTAAAAGCCAAAGTGAAAGAAAGTTTAGATGCCGAAGCCAAACAAGCTTCTAACCGCGACGAAGTAGCCCAAATTGAAAATCACTTAGTCAAAATGAATAATTTTGAATTGCCGCAAAGCTTGGTGGAAGAATATACGGAATCTTCCTTGCATAACTTTGTGCATAATATGACCAACTTAGATCCGCATAAAATGTCGGCTGAACAACACAAAGCGTTTGAAGAACGTATCCGCCCGACGGTAGAAAAGGATCTTCGCATTGGGTATATCGTGCATGCGATTGCTAAGAAAGAAAACTTGGAAGCCGCAGAAGCCGATTGGAAAGCCGAATTAGATAAAAGTATTGCTTCGGCTCAAAATAAAAGTGATGAAAAGAAAATTAAAGCTTTCTTTGAAGAACGCAAAGCGCACATTTTGGCCACGCTTACCGAACGCAAAGTGTTTGATTTCTTAAAATCCAACGCAAGCTATAAATAAGGAAAACCCGTCTTTATAGCAGTATCCCCCGGTTTATACCGGGGGGTTTTTTATAATTTGGGCGGAAGGGGAGTCCTAAACATACATAGGTCTTTTGGCCCTTGCTGTGTATGCTTTTTTTGGGTATACTGATAGTAGGCTTGTTTTTGCTTTGAGGACAGAAAATAATGAAAAAAATTGTTATAGGGACCATGGCTCTTTTGCTTTTGGCTACAACTTTAACCCCTGCCAAGCAACTGCAAAATGTCCAACAAACAGTCTTAACAAAACGAATAGAAAATGCCGTCCATACGTCGGCCAACTTTAATCCGCTACGCGTTCAATTTGCGGGGCTGGAGTTGGTGTTGGACAAAAAAACAGCCAATAACTCCTTTTATTATAAATGGGTTCAAAAAACTAGTTTATGGCAGGAGTTGAAATGGGGCCTCAAGCGCGGTTTATGGGAGGCTCCGCTAAAAAATTTTATATTACTTTCCGTAAACCCGGTAACGGAACTTTTGGACGTAACGGCAAAAGAACGCTACGATCAAACGCGGCTGGAGTGTTTGCGGCAACGCGTTTTCTATCAACAACATTCCGCGCAGGGCAGGCTTTTCTGTGTCGGTACAGAATCTGGTAAAGTGTTTGCTTCGCTGTATGTGGGGACGGAAGATGAACACGGATTTACTGAAAAATTAGAAATCCGTAAA
>CACZKQ010000138.1 GCA_902781765.1 uncultured Elusimicrobium sp.
ATCTATTCTTTTTAATTCATGATTAACACCACTTTTTTCAAGCATTTCTTTAAAATCAAATGTAGATTTACTATCACCTCTTGGAATATACACAATTTTATTCATATCTTTCTCGCACTATAAGTATAGTACTCTACTAATTTTTCCTGTTTCATTGTAGCATATTCAAAATAACAAATGTTTATAACGGAAATTATCAAACTTAAAACTCCCCAACAGGGATATGCCCTCGGGAATTTGACTTTACCGTCTGTAAACGATACAATAATGCTGGTTGTAAAATTTACTTATGAGGAAAACAATATGACAAACTTTAGACGTGTAATGCTTCCCCTTTTAGCGGTATTGAGTTTATCTTTCACGCAAACACTCTTTGCCCAGGCTACATTTGATTTTGAAAACATTGATACAATTTTAGAAGATAATGCCTTTAATGATATTGCCAATCGGTATGCTTCTGTTCTCTTGTCCCTTTTCCCGGAACGGGGAACCCGGTTAGGATTTTCGTCAGCAAATACGCTATTGGATGAGCGGACTCCTCAACACAGCGCCCACGCTTTATCGGCATTGCAGAGCATACGCAAACAACTTGAAGAAATCAAACCCAGCACCCTCTCCGCCGCCAAGCAAGCGGATTTACAACTACTGCTTAATGATGTTGATTATATGATTTGGCTGGAAAAACAAAACCGCGTTACAAATAGTCCTTTGTATTACGCGGAAGCGTTAGATGCCGTGTATGATTTACGTCTAAAACAAACGGCTTCTCCCATTCGGCAACGACTCGATATTTCGGCCCGTTTAAAAGAACTCTCTAACGTAGCCACCCAAGCAGAAACTTATTTAAAGACGGCGGCCCCTTTTCAGGCACAACTTGCTATGGAAAAAGCTTATTATGCCTTTTTAGCTATGGATGAATTAACGGATTTTCTCTTGCAAACGGCCAAAGATGTAGATACGTCTACTCAAATAAAAAATGAATCTATCGCCGCAAAGCGCGCTATTAAGCGGTTGTTTGATTTGTTTAAACAACTTTCCCAAGCTCAAAGTGCGCGTGATTTCCGTTTAGGAGAAGAGGACTACATCTTTTTGTTAAACACGCAATATCAAATTAAGCAAAGTCCGGAAAAATTACTTGCTCAACTTCAAAAAAATCTTCAACAAGCACAGGAAAACTTAACAAAAGCCTTAGAGCCTTTTATGCTCAATATGGAAGCCGAGGAAGTTACCGTTTTGGATATAGCCGATACAGAACAACCTGCCGTTCCTACTAAAAAAGCTAAAAAAGCCTCTAAAAAATCACGAAAAAAAGTAGAGGAAAAGCCTCTACGTAACGCCCAAGACTTTTATGCCGTAGCCAAACGCATTACGGACGTGGAGGCCCAAGAAGATCCCATAAAAACTCTTAAAGCAGATGCTGTAAATACAGCTTCCTTCTTTAATGAAAGCGGTCTATTGCCAGTAAAAAATTTTGATTTTAATGTAGCTGCCATGCCGCAGTATTATGCCTATACGCAAGCTTACTTATTTGTGCCCCCCTACGGGAATCAACTGGCTCCGCAAGTAGATTTTTTCTTGCGTCTGCCGGCAGGTAATTCCTTAGCCCAACAGGAACAATTAAACCGCGATTTCAATGCTCCCACCCGGAAATTGATGCTTAGCACAGAACTAATGCCCGGCCGTTATTACCAAACGGTTTTAATGCAAAACTTATCCAATCAACGGCGTTTTTATCCGGCGCATACCATGGCAAATGGTTGGAGTGCTTATGCCCAACAACTGGCAAGAGAAACGGGATTTTTGGTTTCTGATGAAGAATTATTATTTTTAGCTTGGCATGAATATATACGTGCTTTAACGGCATTGGCTGATGCCAAATTACATACACGCCAATTTTCCTATACCGACACGTTAAATATGCTTACGCTGGAACATGGGTTAGAACAAACACAGGCCGAAACTTTAATTAAACAAGTGGTAGTACAACCCGGTGAAGCTTTAAGCTACCAAGCCGGGCTGGATGTTTTACAAACATTACGGAAAAAGTATCAAAAGAAACTAGGTAAAAAATTTGACGAGTTAAAATTTCACACCTATGTTCTGAAATCCGGGGATATTACACCGGAATATTTAGCAAAAGAAGTAGAAGCTGCCTATAAACAAAACGCAAAAAAATAACGATTCTAAAATAAAGAACACCCCTCCGATTAGCAGAGGGGTGTTCTTTATTTTATAACAACTATTTAGCTTATTGTTTGACAATATTTGTAAATTCATCACCAAATTCCGTAAAGAACTTATTCATTTCTTTTTTGCGTCTATCCGCTGTTTTAGTGCTTACTCTTTCAAGCAACGCTTGCATTTGTTCTTCACGTTCATTCACTAACGCATTTACTCTGGCTACTACCGTAGGGTCTCCCACTCCTAAGGCATACGTTGTCATTTCTTGTCTAACCCGGGCGAACTGTCTATTATAATCCGGCTCATTCGTTCTTAATAGCATAGCCGCTCGGTCAAACGTTTCTTTTTGCAACGTACGCAGTTGTTCGCGTTTTTGCGCTTCCGTGAGAGTAGTATTTGCCACAATTTCATCCATCCGAGCCAGGGTCGGGCCACTTAAAGGAGTTAACTGATCAATCACTTCATCCGGATAGATCGCCGCCCACGAATTCAAAAAGTTTTGATACAGATAGGCAAAATAATCCGGAATATCCTCCACCGCTTCGGTATCGGCAGACATAAACGGATCTTGTGCCGTTTGTATCATAGCCGCCGATACACCCGGTATTTCAGATACGCGCTTCCACAAGCGTTCTCCTGCTTTTTCAATTAACTTTTTAATTTTATTATTGTCTTTGTTTTTCGCTAAAATACCACGCACTTCTTTTTCGTAATTACCATACAAAGAAGCAATTCTTGTTTGTGTGTCCGGAGGCAAAGACCTGAAGCTAGCCATAAACTCTTCCTTTTCCGAAGACACTTGCGCCAACACACTACAGCGTTGCAACTGCATATCCAGCCGCTCATTTAACCGGGCAATTTG
>CACZKQ010000139.1 GCA_902781765.1 uncultured Elusimicrobium sp.
TACTTTATTTAGCCGGGTAAGCGGGTTGTTCCAGTCGCATCCCCCGGTGGAGGAGCGAATTTACGCACTCAATGATATGGATGGATTGTTTTTACGTGTTCCAACAAAAAAATAGAATTTAACAAGTTACGATATGGGGTAGATTATGCTTAATTTAACAAAACCTACAAAGGAAACAATTTACATGAAAGTAGTTCGCGTATTGCTTGCTATGTGCTTTTTAATGGTGCCGCTTATCTTTTTTACGGATTTAACGGCCAATCCTTTCTTTATTCAAAATAGTCTTCTCTACGTACTTTTGGCCTTGATTTTTGCGACATTAGCCATTAAATTCTTGCGTACACAAACGATTGATTTTACAAAGACTTTTTTTGATTTGGCATTTTTTATTTATGTGTTAGCTTGTTTGGTGGGCTGGTTTTCTGCAGTATCGTCGGCTTCCCAGGTATTACGTCAAACCATGTTTTATGGTCTACTTAATTACGGGAGTTTGCTTTTTGTGGTGGCTGTGGGTGCCTATGTTATTAGCAAAAATATTGTGTTCTCTGGGATGATTGAAAGTAAAACCAATTACATTTTATTATTTTTAGTTTGGGGGGGACTTTGGTACATTTTCCCACATATTAAAACGCATCTTACGTCTACCGGTTTACTTGCCCAGCTATTTGACTGGTATGCTATCTTTTTATGGATTTTAGGAATTTGGCTGGCCGTGCGTGTCTTACGTAAGTTAGTACAAGAAAATATTTTGGTACTCATGTTTGTAGCGGTATGTTTGGCCTGTTGTTACGGAGTCTTTCAGGCACTGGGGTTAGAGTTTTTGTGGCCGTTTGAAATGTTTCAGTTTGCGACGCGCGCTTTTTCTACGTTTGGAAATCCAAACTTTTTATCTTCTGCAGTGGTGATGTTGCTCCCAGCTTTGCTTGTCTACTATATGCGGACGGAAAGTAAAAAAGATTTATTTGTTTATGGCTTATTGGTGCTTGTATATATTCTATTCTTATCCTTTGGATTAGCCCGTTCCTGTTGGTTGGGGGCGATTGCGGCCCTCATTATGATGTGGATGTTTGGTACGTTGCGTTCCTTGATTTGGAATCGTAAAGGGCGGGTGTTTTTACTAGCGGTTTTGGCGGTAGGCGTGGGGTGGGGGTCTGTCTACGTAAAGGAAGCCGAGGGGCCAAGCCCAGTAGCTAAGCGCGCGTTGGAAATGGCAAATGTTACTCCTTCTGCCTTTACGCTTAAAGTAAACCATGACCAAATTTTTCAATCGTTACACCAACGTCTATTTATGTGGGACGTTTCCAAAGAAATTTTCTTATCTCGTCCTGTGCTGGGAAGCGGCCTTGGTAATTTTCAAATGGCTTTTGAGCAAAATCAACCTAAGACGTTACTGCGTTATCCGGAGTTGCGGGAACTTAAAACCGTTACACATGCTCCACACAACGAATTATTTTTCCAACTGGCGCAAGGGGGGATCGTTGGGTTAGGTGTTTTTCTTTTTATGTTTATGGTTTTATTTTTAGAAGTGCGCGATTTCGCCGCTCATAAAAAAGAGGGCGATAAAAAGCAACTTTTACAAGCACTTTTTTGTGGAATTTTGGGTATGTTGGTAGATAACATGCTAAACATTTCGCTTCATGCGGTAGTACCTGCTTTTATTTTTTGGTGGATCGTCGGGGCGGAAGTAAGCGGAGTTGGAAAAGAAGAAGGCAAAATTGCAGTTACGGCTAACCCGTTTACCAAAACGGTAGCGCTGGCCGTAATTGCCGGGAGTATCGCGCTAATTACTTGGCAAGTGCTTTGGCTTAACAGCGAATACCGGTTTTTTATGGGGCAAAAACAAGTCGCTCAAAAAAATTATCCGGCGGCGGAAGCACACTTGTCAGCCGCGCTTAACTTGTATCCGGCTAATACAGAAGCAGGGTTTCGCTTAGGAAATTTACTTTTAGCTGACGGAAACTATAAAGAGGCCTTGGCCGCTTTTGAAAAAACAATTTCCGCTGCCTCTTATTATGAGGAAGTATATTACCATGCGGCTTTAGCTGCGTTAGGAACAAAAGATTCTAAAAAAGCCATTCGTTATCTTATGGAAAATTTGCGGTTGCATCCTTATCATTTGCAAGCTTATCAAATGCTGATACAGTTACTTCACGAGGATGTTATTTACGCTACAAGTGATGAGCTTGCCATGGTAGAACGCGCGTTGCGGTTATTTCCGTACGAAACAAATTTGTGGCGTTTAGCCGGGGAAATTTATCTAAAGCTGGGAGAAACCGAGTATGCTAAAAATATCTACAAACGGGGATTAACTGTAGATACGTTGGACCGGGAATTACTAAAACGTTTGAGGGAATTATACCCTTCTTCCCAGGAAGAAAAACCGACGATTCTT
The DNA here is from genome assembly GCA_902781765.1 of uncultured Elusimicrobium sp. Lineage (GTDB taxonomy): Bacteria > Elusimicrobiota > Elusimicrobia > Elusimicrobiales > Elusimicrobiaceae > Avelusimicrobium. The sequence continues at coordinate 2,393 of CACZKQ010000139.1, forward strand.
ACACAAGCAGCACGCTTGCAACAGTATCAAGATAAAGCGAATAAATTTAAAAAAATGGCACCGGTATATCAACAACGTTTGCGTAACGATATTGAGGATTATATGAAACAATATCCCGACGATACGAACGGAGCTATTCTGTTAGCGCGTGTATTATCGCTAGGCGGAAACGATATTAAATCTAAGGAAGTTTTGGAGCATGTGCTGGCGCAGTACCCAGATGATTTGTGGGCGAATTTGGCGCTTTCCACGTTATTTTATAAAGCAGAAGATGTGGAAGATGCTAAACGCGCCCTGCAAGAAGCCTTATTTTACTATCCCGGAAATGAGGTGGCAAACGCACGTTTGAAAGCGTTGGAACAAAGTTCATTTCGCTAGTATTGAAAAGAATTTTAAAAAATAAGCTTTACAAAACGTGTTAAATTGCTATAATTCTATTATCTGGTGTTTTAAGGGTTTTAAGTCGTACCGGAGAAATAAATAGGATTATCTATGACTAAACAACATAAATATTGGAGTTTTTTGGTAGTTTTTCTTTTTAGTTTCGCTCTTCTGAACGGAACGCATTTGTTGGCTGCAGGCGCGGCTAAACAATTAGCAAAAGGTATCTCGCTTTATGA
>CACZKQ010000140.1 GCA_902781765.1 uncultured Elusimicrobium sp.
CTTCGCACGTTAAATTATCAAAGGTGCATAAAGGCTCCGGAGAAGAATTTTCTTCGGTAAGGGATTGGTCCAGCAGTGTATAGCGATCCGCATCAATGGGATCTCCCTGCACGCGGTAGACATCAAAACATTCAAAACCGGGTGCTTGCTCTTTGGTGCAGGTGAATTGATTAAAAATGTCATTTCCGGGACAAGTATCCTCTACCGCGGACGGCTGGGTAGACAAATATTGCGCCTGTTCTCGCTGTGTGTGCGGTTTGTAGGAGGAATTTGCTAAGGCTACGCTGCTAGTCAGTAAACCTATTCCAACCAAGAAAGTGTTTATCCATATCTTCATTTCATAATACTAGCAAATTGAGAAAATTTATGAAACGTTTTTTTGGAGTAAGTTTTTAATCTTTTCGCTCGCGTGCGCGTTGCGTTCGGGGATTAGTTGCACGCGTTCGCGGAATTTATTAAGATATAACCGTATTTAATACTTCTGTTTAAAACGGAGAGAAAATATCATGGCTAATTCTATCTTCCCATTTTTTTCCAAGGGGAATCATTCCCCAGCTCCCATCAAAGTGATGACGAACGAAATGTTTACCTTTTTAAAGCAGTTTCCCGCTGCAGTTTTATTACTGGATGTAACCGGGAAAATTAAATTTGCTAACTCGGCTGCTGCCGATTTATTAAAAACTTCGGTGGAAAAATTAGAAGGATCTTCAACGTCAAAATGGGGAATTTCCATGCAGCAAATAAATGGGCTTACGCAAAGCGCACAAGCCAGTAAAACATTTATTTTAGATAGAACTAGCCAAAAACAACCGCCGCTTCAAGTAACTGGACAAATTTTAGCAGATACTCCGTTTATTATGTTGACGTTAGTGGAAGTCCCTGCTTTTGAACAACTTTCGGCCGATAAGAACTTTTTGGCAGATGTTTTTAATCATTATCCGTTTGCCGCCCTGGTGCAAGACGCTAAGCAAAATTGTGTACTTGTGAACGATAAGGCCGCTAACTTATTTGGTATTTCTCCGGAAAAATCAGCCGGGCAAGCCATCGCCAATTTATTACCGGGTGAATTGCTCCCTCTTTTACGTCCGCTAGATGAGCAAGTATATCGGGGAGAATCTTGTACGAACGTGGCACTCAATTATAAAAAATCGTCGGGAGAGAGTGTCGTATTGGCGGTGAGCAAAACATTAGTGGGGAAAAAATCGGATGCGGAACATTATCTCATCACCGTTTTTGAGGATATTACCGAGCATTACGAAAACGACCAGCAGTTGCGTCGCAGTCATACGCTTTTGCAGGCCATTTTGGACAATGTCCCATTGGGCTTGTACACGCGCGATTGCGACGGGAAAATGACTTATTTTAATAAACAAAGTATGGTGGTCCTTAATGAGAAAGATGCTAAATTAACAGATAAGCCCCATGCTTTTCAAAATCAAGACCGGGTAAAATTTCACCGTAGCCGCGAGGCACAGATCCTTAAAGAGGGGAAACCTTTTGAATCCCCGGAGGAAGTCTACGTAGATTCTTCCGGTTTGAAGAAAATTCTGCATTTAATCAAAGTCCCTTTAATGGATGCCGGCCCCAAGCCGGTAGTGCTGTCTATCGTGCAAGATATTACCAAACGGCACGAGCAGGAACAAGAAGTACAACGGGTAAACCGTTTTCTGTCGGCAATTTTACAGAATGCCCCGATTGGTTTGTACGCGCGCCGAGAAGACGGTAGGATGTTGCTTCGTAACAAACAATGTAACGCGATTTTCGGAGATGTAACAGAAGATGATTACGACGAACGTGGCAAGCTCCCGCACGAAACGACCGAGCAATCCACCCACTACTTAGGCCGGGAACACGAAGTCCTTACAAGCGGACAAATTATGGATATCCCGGAAGAAGAATATATAACGGCAACTGGCGAACGAAGATTATTGCATTTGGTTAAAGTTCCGGTAGTAGGTGCTACGGAGGAAGAACGTTTTGTCGTAACCTTGGTGGAAGATATTACTGTTCGCCGTCAACAAGAGCGTGATTTGTTAGAAACGAAAAATTCCCTTCAAAGTATTTTAGAGCACGTGCCGGTTGCCATTTATGCACGTAGTATGGATGATAAGATTTCATTTCTTAATAAACGTGCTTTGGCGATGTTCCCCGGAGAAACGGAATATAAGGGCAGTGATAATTTTTACGGACAACGTGAAAAAGCGATTTTTGAGGAAGGCAAAATGTTGGAATTCCCGGAAGAATGGTACACGACGAAAAACGGGGATAAAATTTTACTACACCTCATTAAAGCCCCGGTTTTTGATAAGGAAGGAAAGCCCTTTATGGTGCTGACGGTGGCGGAAGATATTACGCATAAGAAAGAACAAGAACGTGCTATTGTGGATGCCAAGAACTTCCTGCAAGCCGTTATTAACCAGTTACCGGTTTCTTTATCAGTTAAAAATTACGACGGTAAATACATTTTGTGGAATAAAAAAAGTGAAGAATTATTCGGGGTTCGGGCCGAAGACGTGATCGGCCGTACGGCATACCGAAGTGATTTAAATAAAGACCAGGCCGAATTCTTGCGTGAGGCGGATTTGCGCGTTTTTGAAAATAAAAAAGAACAAACCATTCCGCAAGAACTGATTTCTTCTGCAGAGGGCGGTATTAAAATTATGCATACCGTCAAAACCCCGGTATTTAATCCGGATGGAACCCCCAACTGTCTACTGGTTGTTTCCGAAGATATTACGGCGAAAACGAAGATGGAAAAGCAAATTCGTGAAGCCAGTGATAAAAATACACTCCTTGTAGATAATGCCAGGGAAGGAGTTATTATTTTGGAAGACGGAAAGGTGATTTATGCCAACCGTGCTTTTTGCCAGACTTTAGGTTTTGAAAACCTGGAAGCGGTCAAAGGTAAAGCATTACTGGACTTGGCTCCGCAAGATCATCAAGTATTTTTGAAAGAAAAATACGAGG
>CACZKQ010000141.1 GCA_902781765.1 uncultured Elusimicrobium sp.
CCACTACCCTGTAATAATATCTGTTATCAGTACCAGAGGGATAGTTAATATAAAATACATCTCCAATTGCATATTCCGTAGATGGATTCCGTTGTGCGCCGCTAGCCGCCGACATACCTATATATTTGATTCTCAAGGTTCCGTCTGTCTGCGGATTATCATTAACCTGCCAAATATTTGCGGGAGCCCAATCAGTATTAGAAACCGAGCTCGTACTTCCTCCCAAAGGACTAATAGCCGTGATTCGCATTTTATAATAAAATCCACGGTAAAATATATACAAAAAAGGATTATATTCCGTAGCTGATGGGTTATAAGTATGATTAGCTTGGCGTTCTTCGTAGCCGGTAGGAAAAGTTGTTTGCCGCCCCAAATAGGTTACCCAAAGGTAATTGGTTCCGGCAGTTTCTTGTACAGTAGTAGTATTTTCGGGTTTCATATTAAGAGTAGAGGCAACAAAGGAACTCCCATCACTGCTGTCAGTATATCCGTAATTCTTAATAAAATCCACGTCTGAATAATCGCAATACATAGTCTTAACAGAAGCCTTACTCATATCTCCCAAATAAAACACGCCGGCGTAGCGGACTTCGGCCGTTTGGGCAAACAACGGGGCGGAAGCAACCGTCACCACCGCCGCCACAGCCGCCAATGCGGCCACTTTACTTACAATCAAGCGAATTAAAGTTTTTGTTTTGTTCATAATTTTTCCGTGTAAAATTCCTTTTATTTTTTTAAAATCCTCGTCTGAAAAACGCATTTTTAAAATGCGCACAGAACGGCGCGTTCCTGCTTTTTAAAAAACACGCCGATACACTCTTCCTACATTTTCGCAACTTTTGCGCAAACTGTCAACTATTTTTTGAATTTTTTTAAAGAAAAGATTTTTTTAATTTTTATTATGCGTGGAAGATGCTCAGGCAAGCTCAGCATAACAGCTCTTAATTTTACATTCATCAGGCCATTCCAAACTTGATTTGGAATCTTCCACGCTTTGCCGTTTGCTTGGCGTGGAAGATGCTCAGGCAAGCTCAGCATGACTTTATAGTTATAAAGACAAATCTTTCCAATGCGGATTTTTCTCCGTAACCAGAGAACGTTTCCATTCGCGCCGCCACGCTTTTAGTTGTTTTTCTCGTCTAATAGCGTCCGTAATGCAAGAACATTCTTCACAATACACCAATTTGGACAAATTATATTTACTCGTAAAACTTTTTGAGGACTTACTTTGATGTTCATACACACGGCGCGCTAAATTATTAGTGACACCAACGTATAGCACATCATTCGTTTTGTTTGTAAGTATGTAGACAAAGGCCATATATTTTTATTGTAACTTATAACTACCTAAACGTTGAAGACCCTGAATCAAGTTCAGGGTGACTTATGAATAAAAACTTTTAAAAAATGTCATTCCAAACTTGATTTGGAATCTTCCACGCTTTGCCGTTTGCTTGGCGTTGAAGATACTCAGGCAAGTTCAGCATGACAAATTTTTTATTTCTTTTCGGGGATTTCGGTATGCTCAATTTGTTCTGCCACTTCCCGGTAAACCGCATACGCATCACGGCCGTTTTGTTTTACCACATATAATGCTTGGTCTGCCCGCTCCAACAGTTCTTTTGCCGAAGAGGCATCTTGCGGATAGCCGGCAATCCCCTGGCTTACACTCAAATGCACCTCTTCTTGCGTATCCCGAACGGGAAGCACGATTCCGCGGATACGCTCTTGCAAGCGGCGGGCAATAATTTTTGCCTCTTCCGCCGTCGTTCGTGGCAAAAGAATCATCATTTCATCCCCACCAAAACGGCACGGCACATCCGTCTGACGCAAACTACGGCGAATCACATCACTGACCGCTTTTAAAGCCCAGTCCCCAATTTGATGACCAAAGCTATCGTTAATTTGTTTAAACCAGTCAATATCCATAATAATCAGCGATAACGATAAATCAAACCGTTTAGCGCGGTAAATTTCTTCAGCCATTTTTTCGTTAAAATAGCGCCGGACCGGAAGCTTGGTGAGCTCGTCGTAATTGGAAAGTTCTTGCACGCGTTCAAACAAACGCGCATTGTCAATGGATAAAGCCATCTGCGAGGCAAACTGCTGAAGTGAAATAAAATCCAAATACCCTATTTTACGACGAGACAAAATATTATCAAACGTCAAAAATCCTACTTTATTTCGCTGCACTTTTAGAGGAATATAAATCACGCTGCGTATCGCGCGATACATGGCCGAAGAATCAAATACTTCTTTTAAAATTTGATCTTCTTCTTTTTTAATTTGGGTTCCTTCCCGGTGCGAAACTTGCCCGGAAACATCCACCCCCAACACCGATTTTATCTTCGTTCCTTCCGCATTGGTCAAATACAAATGTACGCGGTCAAAGCGAAAATATTTCTGCACTCCCTTTAAAATAAGCTCTAATCCGTCATTGAGCCGTAAAGAGGAAGCGAATATCGTGGACAAATCATTAAGCGCCGTGGAAACATTTAAGCGTTGATTTTTTGCTTGGTCAATTTCCGTATTGCGTAAATTGTGCGAAATTTCTTGCCCTAGATCTTTGATTAAATCAATCTCTTGCGCGGAAAATAACCGCGTTTTACGAAAGCGCTCCAGGCGAAGCACCCCCACCCGATCTTGCATAAATGAACGCACTTCCCCGCCTTTTAGTTCTAGGCTTGGCCGCTGCCAACGTAAAAGCACATAAATGGCCGGGTAGCTTAAATCCGTCGTTTCCGCAATTCCTTGACGTAAAAGCTGTTTTAAAAAAGCAGGCTCGTTGAGTACGGAAATATCTTCTTGCATATCCATGCAATATTCTTTTTTGCACATCATTTTAAGCGATAAAATGGCACGTTCCTGCTGCCAGTCAAAAAAATAAACGCGGTCTAATTTAAATAAATCACGCAGAGCCGGCAAAGCACACTCTAACAGTTCGCGTTTATTCTGAAA
>CACZKQ010000142.1 GCA_902781765.1 uncultured Elusimicrobium sp.
CATTAGGATTGTTAATCCAGGCCACGAAATTATCTACGGCTTTTTGTGGACGATAAGCGTCCCAAACTAAAATCCGGTATCCTTGTGCTCTTAAATCAGCCGCGGCTTTTGCAAGTGCGGCAAGGGCTTCTTTAGTTAGATAGGCTCTGGGGGCCTTATAGCCCACAATTTTATTCCCTGTAAAATTATTGGGAGAATAATAGCGGATATCATATGCAGCATCATCAATTACGGTGCTTATCTCCGCAAAACCCGTCTTGTCGTAGGAAACAGTTTGTGCAAATATCGGGGTTAAACAACTAACTGCAAGCACACCTAGCATTACCATTTTTTTCATGATTATTTTCTCCATTAAAAGTTTTTTTTATTGTAACAATTTAAAGAATTTATTGCATAACATTTCCTGTATCCTACCAGCTAATCCAGTAGGAATCCCACAGAAATTTCCGGCTTAAATGTGCTACAATACTTCAGGGGAGATGCTTAACGTGTCAAGCCTAAAAACTCAAAATCAATTTAACAACGAAGTAGAGGAATAGTGAAATGCTTCCAAAACGTACCGCAAAATTTTTCATAGTTTTTGTTTGTCTTACTTTAAGCCTGTTATCCACAACGGGTTGTGCTGCTACTAAAAAAGATCACCTTGCTCTTTGGAATAATCAAGCTCCAGCCAAGCAGGCGCTTGTTAGTTATGTAAAAGCAGTTACCAAACCCCATTCACCTGATTTTATTCCGGTGGAAAATCGGATTGCCGTATTTGATTTGGACGGTACACTTATACTGGAAACAGACCCTACTTATTTTGATTGGGCTCTTTTTGAACACCGGGTACTAGATGACCCTAATTATCAGGCTACCGAAGAACAACTTGCAGCGGCGAAAGCTTCGCGTGAAAAAGGTATTTTCCCATCGTTAAATGCAAACCGCGAAAAAATGGTTTCTGAGGCGTATCAAGGGCTTACGGTAGAAGAATTTTATAATTTTGTTCGTGAATTTATGCAAGAAGATCAGCCGGGCTTTGTTGGTATGAAACGGGGAGAAATTTTCTATAAACCCATGTTAGAAGTGGTGCAATACCTTGTTAAAAATAAATTTACCGTTTACATTTGCAGCGGAACAGACCGGTTGACGGTTCGTCCGCTTATTGAAGCCAATATGCCTTATATCCCAAACGGGCAGATTCTAGGCTCTGATAGCACTATTATCGCAAGCGGACAAGGAAAAAAGGACGGTTTAGCTTATACCTTTAAAAAAGGAGATGAACTCATCTTAGGAGGCGAGAACCTGGTAAAAAATCTACAAATGAATAAAGTAGCGTTAATCGCGCGAGAAATTGGAATCCAACCGGTGTTAGCTTTTGGCAATACATTAAGTGATGCGAGCATGGTCAATTATACGATTAACGATAATAAATATAAAGCTCTTGGATTTATGCTTTGTTGTGATGATTTGGAACGCGAATATGGCAATATGAAAAAGGCCGAAAATATGCGCGCTGATTGTGAAAAAAATGGCTGGATTCCAATCTCTATGCGAGATGATTGGAAAACAATTTATGGCGAACAGGTCAAACGGCGATAAATGCGCAGGGGATATTGTATGAAGAAACTAGTTATTTTACTGATAGCAAGTTTATTTAGCGCGAGCGGTTGCGCCCATGCACCTGTGCAACCGGATTTTACGTTGCAAGGGGATCATGGTAAATTGTCTGCTGTGCTTCACGTTCCTGCAGATCAAAAGAATTATCCGCTAGTGCTTATTGTACATGGGTTTAATGCTAATAAAAAAATGGATTTACTGACCGAACTTTCCAAGCAGCTTAACGAACGCGGAATAGCTACTTTGCTATTTGATTTTAACGGACATGGAGAAAGCGAAGGTTCCTTTTTGGATATGACCATTCCTAACGAGCTGGAAGATGCCCGCCGCGTATATGCTTATGCAAAGCAATTACCGCACGTTACCTCTATTTCGGCGGTCGGCCATTCGCAAGGGGGAGTCATTGTGGGTATGTTGGCAGGAGAACTGGGCGAAAAAGGGCTTAAAAGCATTGTGCTGATGTCCCCTGCGCCGGAACTTAAAGAAGATACTGCCAAAGGCGATTTATTTGGCATTAAATATGATCCTAATAACATGCCTGAATATATTACGTTATCTACCGGGCTTAAAGTAGGGCGCGCTTTTTTGGAGACGACCCCGCATTTGCCTATTTATGAAGTGTCTGGAAAGTATACCGGCCCTGTTTTAGTGGTGCATAGCGCGGACGATCAATTGGTTCCTTACCGCTATGGAGCGGAATATAGCCGGGTCTTTGCGCAAGGAACTTTGAAAACGGTGCATGGATTTGATCATAACTTTACACAAGATGCTTCAGCAGTAGATAAAATTGTAGCTGACTTTTTTGCAGAACAGTTAACGAAATAATAAAGTGGCGTTAAACATTTATAACTGCTACAATATTTCTATGATTGAAATAAAAACACAAGGCGATACTGTTGTTTGTATTTTAAAGGGTGTTTTAGACGGAACAGAACACTTGGAGCTTCCTATTTCGGCATTATACAACCAAAAAATACAACTGGTGGGAGAAAGTATAGATTCGTGGAATACGGATTTTGTCGTTGCCCTTTTTAATTCGTTAAAGAAAATTTCCAAGGAGAACATCTCTTATTCCCACTTGCCGGCGGGAATGGAACAATTACTTCGTTTGGCTTTTCAAGCTCCTTATAAAGAAACGGAACTGGTTTCTACCAAAGTGCCTTTTTTGGAACGAATCGGTGATTTAGGGATATGCTTTTGCCGTTGTGTTAAGAAAGGTTGTGTTTTTATCCATGAATGTGCGGCCTCTTGGGGCCGTCAGCTAATCGGAAAGGCCGTTTACCGTAGCAAAGATTTTTGGATGATTTTAGGGGACTGCGGTCCAAAATCTATACTTATTGTAT
>CACZKQ010000143.1 GCA_902781765.1 uncultured Elusimicrobium sp.
GTTCGTGAAGCTCAACAAGGACTATAAGGACCTGGAGCCTATCGTCATGGCTTTCAAGGAATACAAGACGCTGAAAGCCAACGTGGAAGAAGCCCGCGAAATCCTCGCCACAGAGAAGGATGAGGAAATGCGCAAGATGGCCCAAGAGGAGTTGGACACCGCCCAAACGCGCATCGAACAGTTGGAGCAGGACATCCGCGTGATGATGATTCCCAAAGACCCGCAAGCCCACTTTGAATTTCCTTCGCCGGAACGTTTACAAAATGCACTCGTTACGATTGAAAATGGGGTGGCCGGTTATGATGATAAACCTGTGCTAACGAATTTAAATCTTCGTATAGAACCTGACGACCGAATTGCTTTATTAGGGGCGAATGGCAACGGTAAGTCTACGCTTGCAAAAATTCTTTCTCACCGCTTGCAACTGATGAGTGGAAAAATGACGCTTGCTAAAAAGATGAAAATTGCTTATTTTTCCCAACATCAAACCGAAGAATTAGATGTGGAAAAGACTCCTTACGAAATGCTTAGCGCGCAAATGCCTACGGCAACGGAAACGCAGATTCGCGCCCAGCTAGGGGCTTTTGGTTTAAATAAAGATAAAAGCGACACGGAAATTGGTAAACTTTCGGGGGGAGAAAAATCACGTTTACTACTAGCACTGATTACAAAAGATGCACCGCACCTACTAATTTTAGATGAACCGACAAACCACTTGGATTTGCAATCGCGTCAAGCTTTGTTGGAAGCGTTGAATGAATATGAAGGCGCGGTGGTACTGATTACGCACGATTTGCACGTCATAGAACTTACGTGTGATACGCTTTGGATTGTACGCGGTGCAACGTGTAAAACTTTTGTGGGCGATTTGGAAGATTATCGGGCGCAACTCTTAAAAAATAATGACCGGAATGATTTGGCGAGCGATAAATTAACTTCAAAAGAAGCGCAGCGCAAAGAAGCTGCACAACGCAGAGCGCGTGTGGCTCCTTTAAAAAAAGAGATTCGTGCGTTAGACGAGAAAATTGAGAAAATGACTGCGCGTAAAACGTCTTTAGAGCAACAACTGGTTTCACAATTTTCTGCTGACGTAAGCATTGAACTTGCATTACTTACTTCGCAACTTAAAGACGCGGAAGATGAATGGATTGCGCTTAATGAAGCCTGCGAACAGGCCCAGCTAAATTAATATGAAAAACGTATTTGATCTACTCCCTGCATTTTTACAACAGGCTTTATCGGCGCAAGCGATTTGCCGGCCTACCGACGTGCAAACAAAAGCTATTCCGGCCATACTGCAAGGAAGGGATGTGTTGGCAACCGCGCAAACCGGTACAGGAAAAACCTTGGCTTTTTTATTACCGCTAGTTACGCGTTTAGTGCAAGAACCCGAAAAAAATGCACTTATTTTATCGCCTACTAGGGAACTTGCGGAACAAACATTTCAGGAATTAACTAAATTAACAGCGAACGAAAATTCACTGTTGGCGGTGTTGATTATCGGGGGGGATAACATTCATAAACAATTTGCCGATTTACGCAAAAAACCGCGTATAATTGTTGCCACTCCGGGGCGGGTCATTGACCATTTGCAACGAAAAAGTATAGATTTACGCCGGACGCATTATTGGGTGTTGGATGAAACGGACAGGATGTTGGATATGGGATTTATTGAGGATATGCGTCAAATTGGTTCGGTGCTGGCAAGTCCGCGCCAGACTCTTTTATTTTCCGCCACATTACCGCCGGAGATAGTAGATTTTGCAAAAATGTTTTTAAATAATCCGGTGCGTGTTAAAATTGGCTCTGTACAAGCACCTATTGATTTGGTGATGCAAGCCATTGTTCGGGTAGATATTCGCGAAAAATTGCCGCAACTTTTACATGAACTTAATACGCGTTCCGGTTCGGTGTTAATTTTTACGCGTACAAAACATGGGGCCGAACGGTTAGCCAAACAACTCAAATTATATGGTCAAAAAGCCAATGCCTTGCATGGGGATTTGCGCCAAAATCGTCGTCGGCAAGTGCTGGAATTTTTTAAAAATCAAACGGTGCGTGTACTGGTGGCTACTGATGTGGCCGCACGTGGAATTGATGTGCCGCATATTGCGCACGTCATCAATTATGATTTGCCTCAAAGCCCGGAGGATTATATCCACCGTATCGGCCGGACCGGCCGGGCGGGTGCAGTTGGAAATGCCATTTCTTTTATTGCCCAGGATGAAGATAAATGGAAAGAAATTTGTAGAGTGGCTAAGTTTAGCGTACCGGTCAATGTAATCCAAAAAACGATAGAGCCGCTTCCTGCTCCTAAATTTGTAGCGCAAGAAGAAGGGGCCGCCCATAGCCAAAGCCGAAGAAAAACGCACGAAAAACGTATTTCCAAGCCTTCTAAAGCAACGGAGCTTGCTAAAAAATTACTTGCCGAAAACGAAGTCTTTTTACCACAGCGAAAACGAGAAGAAAATCTTCGTGCGGCGAAACCCAAAAAAGTAGTTACATTTCAAAAAGCAACGGTGGCGGCCAATGTATTACAACCGGAACAATCGCACGCTTTTAAAGTGATTAAGGTGGGAAGCAAAAAGAAAGAGCGGAATGCGCGTGAAAAAAAGCCTTTTTCACAGTTCCGGCGCAAAAATCGTCGTTAAGAATATAAAGACAATTCTTGCCGAGCATAAGATTCCGGATGATGACATTACTGTCTGGAAATCAGAATTAAGCTATGGTCCTACGATAGAAGATCTTCGTGCGGTTTATAAGGTAACAAGTGATTTTGATTATGATGCCCTTATCTGTATGAACGACGAGATGGCCTTTGCTGCAATGGATTTTTGTACAGAAATCGGTAAAAAGGTTCCGGAAGATGTCTGCGTTGTCGGTTTTGATAATCTCTTTAATGCTGATACCTGTATTCCAACCCTTACTACTAT
>CACZKQ010000144.1 GCA_902781765.1 uncultured Elusimicrobium sp.
CATATTTGTCAGGTAAGCCTCCCTGATAACAGATTCGGCACACACTACCCCAAGGCATGAGTATGGTACCTCTGGTACACCCTCCTCCATGACTGTTTACATCATGTTCATATCTATACGCCTGTACCCAGTGACAATCGGCACTACACGTGAAAATTACAGTGTCCACTGTAGGATCGTAAGAGTAGCCGTCGTCGGAGTTTCCTAGAGACATTGTACGTCCCCCCGCACATTCTGCTCCGGGTTTTAGTTTATCCTCATAAGAGGTAGTTTGCCATGTTCCATAATCTTTTCCTGGCAAAAACTCACATACCAAATGCCGCTCAGTATAGTTGCAAGCAAAATCGGTCCTTTCAACTTTAGTAGCCCCATTTGTAAAACAAAAATTACCTGGACATTCTTGTACTTGTTTACTGCACTCGCCGGGAGAAACAACATACCACCGGCCATCATCGCCACATTCATATACAAGCGTCCGGGTTCCGCATTCATTACAAGGCTTTTCCGTAGTTGGAGGCTCTCCTGCACAGGGAACTTTCCGATCGCATGCCCACCGGTGATACCCACCACGTAACCAATCTTTATATTCTTCACTGGCACTTAACGAGTTAATATCACCCGTTCCACTTCCTAGCCCAAGCGAAAATTTACAATCGCCATACCCATTTCCAGGACGAGCGCACGTATATTCTGCCGATTCATATCCGTATTTTTGGCCGATACATTCGGCAAAATTACCTGTAAAACCTTCGTCACAGCAGTCCGCCTCTTGATGACATTCGTCTGTCGGTTCGCAGGTACTCCAGGCATCATCCGGCTCCGCTACATATTGATAATTCGTAGAAGCGTTACAATAATATCCTTTTGTTTGTTCGCCGCATTCTAAGGTTGGGTAGGCATCCGGTTTACAAGCACGTTTGTCCTTTTTAGTAGCCAAAGGGTCATTGTCATCACACGAAGGGCAACTAACAATGTTTTCTGTCGTTTCCCAAGCACATACGCCCGGTGCGCTATTAAAAGATACCCACGTCTTCCTTACCGTACACCCGGCCGCATTGGTAGTATCTTGCGTTTCCCCAGCATGGTGGCCGGAATTATCTACACAGGCTGGTGGCCGGAATTATCTACACAGGCTGCAGCAACCGGTATTTCCGCTGCACATTCTGTGGAAGCTTTGTAATCGGCACGGGCAATTAAATCGTCGCACAACGGATAATCTTTATTTAATTTTGTACATTCTGCCCCTTCACAACACACACGTCCGTCCGCATAAGACGGCATCTTTAAATCGTATGTATACTTCCCACGGCTACTGGCTAACATACCGTTTGTTTCTAATTGATAGGTAAAATTCTTTGTTTGCACCTGTGGTATAATTTCAGATAATTTTGAAATATCCCCAACGTACGGCTTATCCATAGCGCAACGGTACTCTTGTTCCGTTCGTACGGCGGCCATTATTTCTTCCGCTTCCGGCCATTATTTCTTCCGCTTCGGTGGTTTTGCGGGTTTCCATCACTTTATTAAACTTAGGTAATATCACCGCGGCAAGTACACCAATAATCACTACTACTACCAGTAGTTCTGTTAGTGTAAATGCTTTCTTTTTTTGATTCTTTGGCATAATATTCTCCTAATCCGTCCCTTGTGTCTAAAGGTTAAATCGTTTCGTACGCAAGGCAACCAAGCGGAGATACATCCCCCCGCATCTGGATTAGGAAAATAGTATCAAAAAAAATGCTTTTAGGCAAGAGAGATTCAAGAGGCTTTTGCACAAAAAAATCCCCGGGATACAAATTCCCAGGGAATTATGTTCGGTTGGAAAACTTTATTCGGCTACCAACGCATAGCTATCCAGCTCGCCATCGCTATTTTGGCAAAGAAACACCGTCCAGGAAACTTCATCATATAAACCTTTTTTATTAAGCACATCTAACTTGACCGAAAATTCCCCGGCAGATTCATCTTCCCGGGCTGCCAAAAAAACGCGTTTGGCAATCTCGGCATTCCGTGTTAGCTCTTCAAAGAAATTTCTCCCCAACAAACTACTGGTTCGGCGGCCTGTTTTTTGCAAAAGGGCTTCGTTGGCATACGTAATTTGAAAATTCGTGTCCAACGAAATAGCCGGGCTTTGACTATAGCTTAACATCTTAAGTAACGCACGCGAGTTATACTCCAACTTCCGGCCGCTTTGATGCAACTCCAACCGTAAGCTAAGTAACCGGGCAAGCACACCCAAGATTTCTTCCGTTCCTGTTTCAAAATCCCGGCGGCGCTCCTTAGCCACAAAACATAATGCCCCTACAATATCGCCACCTACCTCTAGCGGAGCCGCTACCAACGCACCTAAATTCTTTTCTATATGAATACAGTGCGTGCAAGACATATTTTCCAAATCCGGTAGCATTACCGGATTTCCGTCCACCACACTTGCTAAACATTCCTCCACGGCAAATTCCATGTGGCGCTGTAAACTAAGGTCATTGGGAGTAGCATACGTTACAACACTTTCCGGGCCGTTTTTCCCTTCTTGAAAACGTAAGACCAATCCCACATCTGCTTTAAAAATGGATTTCCCTAACGCTAACAACCGGTCTACTTGTTCAGTAATTCCGTTAAAAGGTTCCCGCACTAAACGGTAAACTTCTTGCAAGTGCTTGCTATAGGTTTGTTCTTCCGAGGAATCCGTCAGCCACAAAACCGCTTCTTCGCGCCCTTTAATGGGAGTAATTGTTCCGTCAAAATAACGCATTTTCCCGGCCACTTCCCAAGAAATATTTACTTTGGAATCCATTTGCATAGACAAAGATTCTTTCAATGAAAAAATAACCTGTTGCGCCATTTCTAACGGCCAAAAAGCTTCCGGCGTTTTGTGCAAAAATAATAAAGAAGCTTCCTCTGTGTCCAAATATTCCAAATTGGAATGGACATCTAATACTTCGCCGTCTTCTTTCAGTTTGAAATAGAGCCCCGGTAACGTGCGGCGAACACTTTGTAATTCCAACGCTTGTTGGGAATCGCGCGCGACTTCACTTAGCTGGGCTGTCAGGTCGTGCAAAACTACCAAAGCCGTTTCTGCGCCCGGCAAGTCCAACGAGGTAACCGTTATTTGAGCATCAAAATCCAAGGTATCTTTCGGGCGGACGGACAGACGGAAAGATGCTTTTCCATGTTGTTTTACTTCCTTTTCCGCTTGGTGCAAAATTCCACTTGGGTCTTTGTCATCCCGGCTGGAATCAAAAAATAATTGACTAAAATGCATTTCGGCCAGTTCTTCCGTTGTATAACCAACCTTGGCCGACAAAGCACCATTCCCCGGTTCTATTTTACCAAAACGCCCATGTGCAAATTGAATAGAAAAAACAATGCCCCCGGTAGCCGATAGCAACGCCGTCAAATGTGCCGAACGCTCCTCTAAAATTTTCATAATTTGCCGCTGGAAAGCTAAGCTGCGAAAAACAAATAAAAATCGGCCGTCCGGGTCTTTAATGGCACTTAGGCGCACCTGGCATATTTCTAAACTGCTACCGATCTGTAACGAATATTCCCGGTTGGAGAGTTTCCCTTCTTGCCGCAAGGTTTGCAAATCTTGCATGAGGGCTAAATGTGAATCCGCCGGGAACAAACGGATTAAATCCTGTCCGGCCAACTCATCTTCTTGCAACTGGCACAACGCACAAAACCGTTCGTTACAGGCTTCAATCGCAAAATTTGTATCACAAAGCACATAAGGCTCGCTATTAGGTAATACTAACCGTTCTATCACGGTTGCCGGTTTGGATACTACAGGCGGCAAGGGAGGCAAGGAAGTAGAAGTTGGGGCAGAAGGTTTTGTGGGTGTATTTTGTACTTTCTCCAAAAATACCACATAATCCGCAACCACCGTACCGTCTTTTGTATCCCGTTTATTGATTGGAACAAAAGTAATTTTTAAAGGCAAGAGCCCCTGTCCTTTAAGACGGCCGGGGAATAATTTTTCTGCGCGCGCGAAATCAAACGTGTAATCCATCTCAGCCGGTTTCCCTTCCCGTAATTTCCGGCGGGCAGCTAACGAAATAGCCGGGCGTATGTACACATTACGATAGAAATTCTTATCTTCCTCTGTTAAACCAAATAAGTTGCGGCACGCCTCATTCATTACCACGATATAACCTTTATCCGATAAGATAAATGCCGGATTAACACTCCTTTCAAAAACCGAGCGGAAATGATCCCGTTCCGTTTTTAGGGTGCGCAAATTGCGGTTTGCCTGTGTGATATCCCGCACGAAGCCCAGCACAATACGCCGCCCTAAATATTTAGAAGCTACGGCCGAAAATT
>CACZKQ010000145.1 GCA_902781765.1 uncultured Elusimicrobium sp.
AATTTCAGATAATTTTGAAATATCCCCAACGTACGGCTTATCCATAGCGCAACGGTACTCTTGTTCCGTTCGTACGGCGGCCATTATTTCTTCCGCTTCTGTCGTTTTACGGGTTTCTATCACTTTGTTAAATTTTGGTAGCACTACCGCCGCTAACACACCGATAATCACTACCACTACCAGTAGTTCTGTTAGTGTAAATGCTTTCTTTTTAGTTATTGGCATAAATTTCTCCTAATCCAAACAGCCTCTTAACAACGTGTAGAAATTCCGTACTATTCTTTTTTTATCCCAGCACTTGCTAAAGAAGTACAAACGCTTGCCCCCATATCGCCTACCGAGGCACACGTTTTTCTTCCTCCGTAATCACTGGCTTCGGTATACATTTTAATTGTATAGGAACCACCTTTTACAGTTCGGCTGATTGATAAATAAGTACCATCATTCATGTTATATGAAAAATCGCGCGTGGTAAACGTACTGGAAGTAGTCCAACTGACTCCGCTGGGGACAACATCCAACGCTCCTTTCACGTTGGGGGCCATCCCAGGGCGTTCGGAATAAGCCCTATCCATAGCTTCCACGACCGAGTTTCCAATCGTCAATGCTTCCGTAACACGGCTTTTTTCTACAACTATCATATACTGGGGCAACGCAACCGTCGCCAAAATACCAATAATAATTACAACTACTAATAACTCAACTAACGTAAAACCTTGTGACATAATTCCTCCTAAATTAGAACTATTCTTATAGTATAAAATACCAAAAGCAAAAACTCAAGTTTTTTTCGTTTATTTTATCTATAGGAATTAACCTAAAATTTGCTATGATGTAAGTATGCAGAAAATCATTAAAATCGGTAGTTATAAAATTTCTAACACGCAACCTCTTGTCTTTATGGCGGGAACTTGCGTCATTGAAAGCGAAAAACATTATTTAGATACCGCCAAAAAACTCAAAACTATTTTGGCTAAGACCAAACATCCTTTTATTTTGAAAGCTTCATTTGATAAAGCCAACCGAACCTCTGTGTCTGCCTATCGGGGACCCGGTTTAGCAAAAGGGCTTGCGATCCTTCAAAAAGCAAAAAAGCAATTAGGGTTACCTGTTATCGTAGATGTGCATGAGCCCTGGCAAGCGGAAGAAGCCGCCCAAGTAGCAGACATTTTGCAAATTCCGGCATTTCTGTGCCGTCAAACCGATTTAGTGTTAGCCTGCGCCGATACGGGCCGAGCTATCAATGTAAAAAAAGGACAATTCCTCCCCCCCGGCGCCATGGAACAAGTCATTAAAAAAATTGAATCACGCGGTAATAAAAATATTTTGCTTACCGAGCGTGGCGCGAGCTTTGGTTACGGTGATTTGGTAGTAGATATGCGCTCTTTAGAAATTATGAAACAGTTTGGGTATCCCGTCATTTTTGATGCCACCCACTCCGTTCAAAAGCCAGGTTCGTTGGGCTCCGCTACCGGTGGAAATCGCCTAATGGCCCCGGTCCTTGCCAAAGCTGCCACCGCCTTGGGAATTGCTGGCGTATTTTTTGAAGCACATCCGGATCCGGATCATGCTTTGTCTGACGGACCAAACTCGTTAGATTTAAAATTGACGGCCCAAATGGTGAGTCAGTTATGTAAAATAGACGACGTTGTTAAAAAATTTAAATAACCTATGAATCATACTTTTTGGAAACCTTCTTTTCGTTGGCATGCTCGTTCATTCGGGGTGATTTTGGTAATTTGCTTGATATTTTTTACAATCGGTTTCCTGGTAATTTCTAAATTACCGCCGCCTTACCAATCCCGGACGCCCAACCCGCAGGCTACCCCTTGGAAGGCACAAATTTCGGAGGATTTATGACAGAAAAATTTACACCCGCTAGTATTAAATCCATGGCTCGGCGCGTGCTGGATATTGAGCATAAAGCGATAGCGTTAAGCAAAAAAAGCATTGATGAAAATTTTTTAAAAGCCGTTAGCGTGATTGCAAAAAGTAAAGGCCGCGTAGTAGTGATTGGAATTGGAAAAAGCGGACTGATTGGGCGCAAGATTGCGGCAACACTTGCTTCCACCGGTACTCCGGCATTTTTTGTTCATCCGGTAGAAGCCTTGCATGGTGATTTGGGAATGATTACACCCGGAGACGTTATTTTAGCGTTGTCTTTTTCCGGCCAGACCGAAGAAATCAATCGCATCCTCCCCTCCCTGGAACGGCGTAAATTAACAGTTATCTCTATGACCGGGCATAGTCATTCCAAACTCGCCCTTTTATCAGATATTCATATCCCCGTTTACATTGAACGAGAAGCATGCCCGTATAATCTAGCCCCCACCGCTTCTACTACCGCCACGCTAGCGTTAGGAGATGCCCTCGCGCTATGTTTAATGAAAATCAAACATTTTGAAAAGCGCGATTTTGCTACTTTTCACCCGGGCGGCTCCCTGGGCAAGTTACTGACTCAGCAAGTCAAAGACGTAATGCGGACCGGAAAAAATAATCCCGTAGTTCCTGTAACGGCAACCGTTAAAGATGCCCTATTTGTTATGACGCAGACCGGGGCTGCCGGAGCGACCAGTGTGGTAGATAAAAAAGGTAAACTGGCTGGTTATTTTACGGATGGAGATTTGCGCCGTTTATTACAAAATGGGCAAGACGTACTTAACAAAACAATTGCACAGGTAATGACTAAAAATCCCTATCATTTGTTAGATACGTTACCCGCCATTGAAGCAGCTAAAATGATTCACTCCACCCATGTAGATAACTTACCTGTACTTAATAAAGCGGGAAAAGTAGTGGGCCTCGTAGACGAAAAAGATTTAATTGAATTTTTGGCATTACTGGATAAAAAATGAGAAAACATTTAATTCCTTTCCTTTTTCTT
>CACZKQ010000146.1 GCA_902781765.1 uncultured Elusimicrobium sp.
CTCTAAAGGCAAACGGTATGCCTTGCCGCATGCGCGCATCATGATTCACCAACCCTTAATTTGGGGCGGTGGAATTTCCGGACAAGTAACGGATATTGAAATTGAAGCAAAAGAACTGCGTGATAATAAAGAGCATTTGCTGGATATTTTAGCCAAACATACCGGACAAGATAAAGAAAAAATTCGTCAAGACAGCGAACGAAATTACTATATGTCAGCCCAAGAAGCAAAGGAATATGGACTGATTGACGAAGTGTTAGAACTCAAAAAATAAGCAGTGTATCTGATAAGTAAACAGGCAGACTTTTCCAGTCTGCCTGTTTTTTCAAACAAAAATTCAACGTACAATTTTTAGCGTTTATCTGCCCAACGCCAAAAATTATCTTCAAAATTGGCGATTGTATTATAGTGATATACTTTACCTAACGCTTTTTCTACCGAATAAGGTTCATAAACGGTATTTCCCTTTTTATCTTTTATCAAAAATCCGGTACTCGGGTCGCGTTGAGGTTCCCCTAAACTCAACAAACGGGTAAACTGCTCAAACTGCATCCGGTTAGACGGAGAAGAAGATCCCATTGGGTTTAGCAAAAACCGCACCATCGTGTAAGCTTGGAAGTACCAATCTTGCGTTTTATCCTTTCCCTCAAAGGCATGCAAGGAATCCGGCTGCATAAAATCCTCAAACGGCTCAAAAAATACCGGCTTCCCTTTACGTCTACTTGCGGAAGGGAACCGTTTGGATGAACTGCTAAATAAAGAGCTAGAACCAAAACCACTACCGGGCCCAGGAACAGGTTTGCGCTGAAAATTTAGCATTTTAAAATCGTTTGACCAGGGACCTCCTTTAGCACCGTTATAGGCATGATCTTCCATGAGTACGGCCAATCCTTCATCTAACCATAACGGAGTCATAAGTTTGCCTGTTTTATGGCTATCAAAAAATTGTTGCGTAAAAATATGCGTTAACTCGTGCGTAAAAGATTCTTTCAAATTTTGCTTATCTTTAGGGTCATCATATACGACAATTTCGCCTCGTGTTGGATAGGCCACGGCATTAGACCAGGCAATTGCGTTCGGTTCGTAGCGCAGATAGGAATTCCTGTCTTGATAAATAAACACGCGTACCCGCCCGGACATCATCCAAGGAATAAACCGACTTAAGGTTTGATAGGCCGATTCAAACATCATGGGCATATTGGACGAAGAAATACCCTGCGTCCGTTTTTGGGTATAGATATCAAAATGGGTACTTTTACTGGCCATCCACGTAACTCCGGGCCGGTAAGCACTAGGATCAAACGCCTTATTCGGAGCCGGTACTTTAGAAGGACGGTTTTGGGAAGCCGACGGTAAAATACGGCGGTCCGCAGAGGCTGCTTTTTCTTTAGACTCTTCCAACTTCTTCACTGCATATTCCAATTCCGCTTCGGCGGCTTCTTCTTCCGGGGTTTTGGTTCCTACTTCTGCAGCTTGTAAATCGGCTTTGGAAGAGGGCGGCAACAAGGCATTTTCTTTTTCAATAGCTTGTTCTGTCTCTGTGGGCATTGCTTTTTTTTGAGCGGCATCTTGCCTTTTCTTCTTGGAATCTTCTACCCGTTGTGCCACTGTAGGCGACAATTTTGCCGGAGCTTTCACCGGTTTTACCGTTGCTTGAACCGATTGAACACTCCCCCCTACCGACAAAGGCATATCCAGTGTATTGCCCTGAGTTGCAACAGGCCTCACCGAAGCAGGAGAGGCTGTTGTCGTTGCTTTTTTGGAAGCGGCAGATTGGTTTACATTTTTTTGGGAAGTACCCGTCTGTCCCCCTTTTGCAGTTTCGGTACCTTGAATGGTTTGGGAAGAAGACTGAAAAGATTTTTTGAGCAAATCAATACTGGAAGATCCGCCCCCCGGGCAAGAATTTCCGGTACACGACGAAGAACTTGCTTGTCCCCAAGAAGCGATACTAAGCACTAAACTTCCTACAACAATGCAAGTAATTTTCTTCATAAAAAACTCTATAATTGATCTATGTTATCTCGGTCAATGGTGTAAGTTAACTTACAAGGGCTCGTTCCACTCGGGGTGGAAAAAGTAGCCGTAACGTCGACGGTCCCTCCGGGCACAGGGACATTACAAGTATAAGAACGCGTCGCATTAGCGAGCGTAGTATGGCATTGAGAAGATTCATAACTTGTAGGATTTGATAACCAACTAGTATCCTCGGAAGAAGCAATTTTACAATTCATCCAACAACCGGCCAAATCCCGTTTAAAAGTTTCAGGAGTTTTTTGGCTCCACATCATGTTGATTTCAGCCTGACAAGCCTCAATAAGCAACTCCGAAGAAATAGATTGACGGGTTTGCCGAGCAGATGAGGTACGGGAAAGGCTTGCCCGTAACAACATAGTCGCCATACCGGCTAAAATCGCGGTTACTAATAAAACTTGCATCAAAGCGGCACCTTTTTTATTGTTTAGCATACATTCCTCTTTAAAACGGTTTAGTTATTAGTCAACTTACCACTATTAGACAAAAGCATTCGTTCTTCCACCACTTCATTCACCACCGGAGCAGAAGGCAACTCCACAATCACTTTAACGTCTAACACAGCACCTTCTCCCGCTAAACTCCAGGAGTTATTATAGGTTGTTTCCCGGTTAAAATCAACCAATGAAAACAACGGCACGGGATAATGTTTAGAATCGTACGTATAACTATTGCTAATAAATTTTACATTGGATAGCCACGTAGAAATAGTCCGCCCCGTCTTAGTGCTTTGACAAGCGGTAGTTGACGTAGGTAATGT
>CACZKQ010000147.1 GCA_902781765.1 uncultured Elusimicrobium sp.
AATATCTCCCTAACTTATTTTTCTATTCTATCATTTTTATTTATATACTAAAAGATTTTTGCCCATTCTAAAATGCTACAATAAGAAATACCTTGGTATCGGGGAGTAAGTCATGGCTAAAAATTTGTCGTTTTCATATTCCAAAATGGGGATGTATAAGGAATGTCCGCAAAAGTACAAGTTCCGCTACGTCCACATGTTGCCCGAGCAACCCAAATACTACTTTGCGTTTGGCTCGGCCCTGCACGCCGTGATGGAATTTATCTACAACCCCGCCAAGCCCGCCTTCCCCACGTTAGACGAAGCACTCGCTTTTTTTGATACCACGTGGAATAAAACCTCTTTTGAGCAAAAGGGCTACGCCAGCGTGGATAAAGAACTGGAAGGATACGCTGAGGGCCGCCGCATTTTGGAAACGTACTACGCCGCCAATGCGGACAATTTCAAACATCCCCTTTCCGTAGAGACTAAAAGCACGTTAGATATTGACGGGCTAAGCTTAATTAGCATTTTGGACCGTATGGATTATTTGGGCGACGGGAAAATTAAAATTTTAGATTACAAAACGGGCAAAACCGTTCAGCGCGAGCCGGACCAACTGTACATGTACCAAAAAGTAGTGGAAAACTCCCCCGTCATCAAAGCTATCGTGCAGGCCAAAGATCCGGCGGTCAAAACAGTGCAGGTGGGTGAGTTGAGTTTCTATCACTTGCCTACGCTAACGGAATTAAAATTTGAGCGCGCGCCCGATAAAGAAATTTTTGAATTTTGGCAAGGCGTCTTGCAAATTGCCGACAAAATCCGCGCCGGGCAATTTTCCCCCACCCCCGGCGAAAACCAATGCCGCTGGTGCGATTACCGCAATATCTGCCCGGTGTTTACGGGCAAAGAGTACGACGGCCCAAGCGGGTACGGCGCGCGTAACTTGGCGGCCTCAAAACCCGGTTCACAACCGGCCGCGTTACCTAAAAGCGAGCCGGAATTGCTCGCCGAAAAAATTGACCGCTTGGGCGAAATCACCCAAGAACAACAAACATTGGAACAAGAAATTTTGGCCCTTTTGCAAAAAAATAAATTTGAGCGGCACTTTGGCAAACAGTATAAAGCGGAACTTGTTTCCGACGATAAAATCACATTAACCGATCCGGCTAAAGTGGTTGCCTTGCTA
Source organism: uncultured Elusimicrobium sp. (assembly GCA_902781765.1). Lineage (GTDB taxonomy): Bacteria > Elusimicrobiota > Elusimicrobia > Elusimicrobiales > Elusimicrobiaceae > Avelusimicrobium. Next base: position 1,169 of record CACZKQ010000147.1, read on the forward strand.
CAAAAATTAAATTTGCTTAACAAAACACTCGCCCCCACCAAAACCACGGTAGCCCGTTTATTAACGGACGACAGCGTTTCGCCGCAAGATAAAGCACAGTTGCAAAAATTAGTGCAAGTGGTCAAAGCGTGGCGCGTGCGTGTAGAAAAATCGTTGTAAATTTTCAAGGGAACAGCACCGTATGAAAAAAGAATATATTGTTTCGCTGGATATGGGCACATCGGGCTGTCGTGCGGCGGCGGTGCGGGCCGACGGTACGATTGGGGCGCAACATTATTTTCCGCTCGTTCCCGCGCGTCCCGCGCCCGGGCTGTCCGAATATAACGCCGAAGATTTATGGCACGCGGCCGAGCAATCACTTCGTGCGGTGCTGGATAAAATCGGCCCGCAAAACGCCGCCGCGCTCGCGGTAGCGTCCCAGCGTTCTACCGTGGTGTTGTGGGACACAAAAACGGGTGAGTCCGTTGGCCCGGTGCTTACGTGGGAAGACGGGCGTGCGCAAACACAAGTGCAAGATGCTACGGTCAGCCAAGAAGAAATCCATTTGAAAACAGGCCTTTATAAAACACCGTTTTTTTCCGCCCCTAAGATTACGTGGAGTTTACAAACCGTCCCACAAGCGATTAGCTTGCTTGCGCAAGGCCATTTGGCGGCGGGACCGGTAGCGTCGTATATTATTTGGAAATTAACAGGGGCTCAGAAATTTGCTACCGATTATTCATTAGCCCAACGTACGCTCCTTTTAGATGTCCATTTGTTATCTTGGAGTGAAACGCTGTGCAAAGCGTGGACTTAATATGCACCACATACAAGAGGCAATGTTGATATTGGCTTCTACTGGAACTCATTCAGATTTGTTCTAATTCTTTCTCCATCCGTCTTCAAAAATTTCAAGCGATATTTGGTATTTTACTCACTTATTCGCACCTTTGCAAGTGAAACAGAAAAGACATTAAAAACACTATGGCAAATGTAGCAACAGCCCCCACGGGAGGGCAAATTCTGGTGAACATAGAGAATATCTCAATGCTCCGTGACATCAAGAAAGCCATTAGCATGGTCCGCGGTGTCACAAAGGTTACCGTACCGCGTACTAATAAACGATTATCGTCTTACGAGCGTTCCCTTCGCGATCTTGACGAAGGACGCGTATATGAATACGATAGTCTGGACGACCTTATCAAAGAGATAGAAGGATGAGCACGAAATACAAACTGCGCATCACCGGCGAGTGCAAGCAGAACATGAAGCTATGTAAGCGACGCGGTCTGCCTATGGATGAGTTGTGGACTGTTGTAGGTAAATTGCTCAACGGCGAGCAACTCGAAGAAAAATACCAGGCTCATGTTCTGTCAGGCAACCGCAAAGGTCAGTGGGAATGTCATATTCAGCCTGACTGGCTGCTCATTTGGGAGATACACAATCAGGAACTTGTCCTTGTGCTATTAAATACCGGCACACATTCCGACCTGTTTGGAAAGAAATACAAAAAATAACCTTATGCAAAATACCATTAAGAAAAATACCTCCCCCTATAAGTTTGGGCTGAAACTGACAGAAAGAGCGCTGCGGCGCACTACGATATAACTGTGGCACGTTCCGA
>CACZKQ010000148.1 GCA_902781765.1 uncultured Elusimicrobium sp.
GATAAAATTGATTCCATTTTAGAAATGGAAAATTTAATTGATGGAGCCTATATTTTGGAAGTTTCTTCCCCCGGGGTCAACCGGGTGCTAAAAAAACCGGCACACTTTAAACAATTTTTAACGCAACGTGTGAAAATTGTACTCAAAGTGCCTTTGGAAGGCCGCGGATTTTTTACCGGTGTTATTGATTCTGCCGACGATACCGGTTTTGTATTAGACGACGGAACCAACAAATACCGCTTCGCCTATGAAAATATTAAAAAAGCAAACTTGGACCCTGTCCTGGAATTTTAAACTACACAAAGGAGAATAAATAAAATGGAAGGAAATACAAAAGATTTAGTGTTGGCCCTGGAAGGCTTGGAACGCGAAAAGAATATTAAACGCGAGGATATTTTGAAAACCATTGAAGATGCTTTGGTTTCAGCCCTTCGTAAAAATTTAGGAAAGACCGCCCAAATCAGTGCAAAAATTGAAGTAGAAAGCGGCTCTATCAAAGCTTTCCAAACTTTAAACGTGGTAGAGTTAGTTACCAACCCGGAAACCGAGATTGATGTAACCGCCGCCAAAGCTTACTTAAAAGCGCCTAAAGTCGGTGATGTAGTAACCCACACGTTAGAAGTGCAAGATTTCTCCCGTATCGCCGCGCAAATTGCCAAGCAGGTGCTTATTCAAAAAGTACGCGGCATTGAACGTGATAATTTTTACAAAGAATATAAACCGCGCGAAGGCGAAGTGATTACCGGTTCGGTACGTCGTTTTTCCGACCGCGATATTATCGTGGATTTAGGCAAAGTGGAAGCTATTTTGCCTTTCTGTGAACAAATCAAAAAAGAACGCTATACCACCGGTTCACGGGTCAAAGCGATTATCGCCAAAGTACTCAGCCAAAATGACCTTGCTAACGTAGGGGATGACCCGGTACTCGGCCGCTATAAATCGGCTGCTTTTCGCATGGATAAAGGACAACGTGGGCCATACGTGATTTTATCCCGCGCCAACGGTAAATTTTTAGAAGAACTTTTTAAAGTAGAAGTGCCGGAAATCAATGAAGGTATTGTGGAAATTAAACAAGTACAACGGGATCCGGGTTTCCGTGCTAAAGTGTTGGTATCTAGCATTGACCCCAAAATTGATCCGATTGGAACCTGTGTTGGTATGCGTGGGATTCGCATTCGCGCCGTTATGAATGAACTATCCGGCGAACGGATTGATTTAATCAACTACTCGGCCGATATTTCCACCGTACTGATGAATTCTATTGCTCCGGCTAAAGCCAGTTTCGTACGAATTGATAATGCTACCGAGAAAAAAGCAACAATTATCGTACCGGATGATCAATTAGCAATTGCCATTGGGAAAGATTGGCAAAATATCAAGCTCGCTTCCCGCTTGACCGGTTGGGAGTTGGATGTAAAGAGTGAAAGCCAAAAAGCCAAAGAAGGAGAAGCCGCTACTGCCGCCGTACAAGCTACGCTAGCGGATGTAGAAGGTATCGGCCCCAAAATGGCAGAGTTACTGCAAAAATCCGGCTTTACTAGCATAGAGCAAATTGCCGCGTTAGAACCGGAACATCTCTCTACTGTTCAAGGAATTGGCGATAAAACCGCCGCTAAAATCATTGAAGGGGCTAAAAAATACCTAGCTAAACAAGCCCAAGAGCCGCAGGAGCAAGCCGATGACAACCAAGAAAACAACTAAGGATGAAGAGGCCGCCAGCACCAAAAAACCGGCTGCTAAAAAAACAACGGCAAAAAAAGTAACCGTTAAAAAAACGGCTGCCAAAGCGGATACTAAAAAAACAACAACCAAGAAATCCGCTACCAAAAGTGCGCCAAAAAAATCGGTTAAAAAAACGGTAGCTCCCAAGACGGAAAAAACGGCTGAAAAAACAACGGCAAAAACGAAACCGGCGGAAGAAAAATCCACACCGGTCGTAACACCTGTCCCACAGGCGCCTGTTAAGCCCTCGGTTGCCCCCGCTCCGGCTGTAGTTACCCCTAAGCCACAAGCGGTGAATCCGGTGCAACCCAAACCGGCTGCTGCCGTTTTCGCCCCTAAACCGACTCCGGTGCAACCCAAACCACAGGTTGTCAATCCCTCTAAACCGCAAGCGGCTACCGATCGCCACGGACACGCAAAACCCGTTGAACCACAAACCCCTAAAAAAGATGAAAAAATCATTCGTATTGTAGGGACTCCAACGGTAAAAGAGCTGGCCGATAAAATGAATTTGCCCACCAATGAATTCATCAAGAAACTCATGATGATGGGTATTTTCGCCACGATTAACCAACGATTAGAAAAAGACATGATTGAACTAATCGTAGACGAGTGTGGTTTTAAAGCCGAACTGGCCGAAGAAGATTTAACCGAACAAACGCGCGAACTAATGGACGCGCAAGACGACCCGAAAGATTTAAAACCGCGCAGTCCGGTCATTACAATCATGGGGCACGTGGACCACGGTAAGACGAGCTTGTTAGACGCTATCCGCAAATCTAACGTCGTAGCCGGGGAAGCGGGTGCTATTACGCAACACATCGGCGCGTACCGCGTCAAAACGCCGCGCGGCGTGCTGACGTTCTTAGATACGCCCGGTCACGAAGCGTTTACCGCTATGCGTGCACGCGGAGCGCAAGCTACCGATATTGTGGTGTTAGTTGTTTCCGCCACCGACGGTATCATGCCGCAAACCATTGAGGCC
>CACZKQ010000149.1 GCA_902781765.1 uncultured Elusimicrobium sp.
GATCCCAATTATCGGGTGCTTTACTACTATTATGTGAATAAACAATTAACGCTAGCATTGAGTTTTGCATTTAAAACAGGAAAAATTACGTGTATTTCTTATACCGATTATGGGCAACAACTTTGCAAATCACTTCCGATGTAACAAAATAAACCTCCGGGATTTCCAGAGGTTTATTTTGTTAGTTAAAAATTAACTTACATGTTTTCTTTTAGTACCGGGGCGGCCGGAACGGCGTTCTCTGCTTTTTTGCCCCAAGTTACGTGGTAGTTAATGCCGTCAGCTTCCAAGGAAATTTTTCCCTCTTTGTACAAAGCCCCTAAGGCCAAATAAAGTACCGAACTAGACAACCGAAACATCACTTTAAGTTGCCAGCTAGAAGCGGTTTTATTTTGCGACAAATATTCGCTGATGCGTGAAGATGCTAACTCAATATTTTCTTGTAATGGATTCATAATTATACCCGTTCAATGGCAAACAACGGTTCTCCTTGTTTGACCGGTTTTCCGTTTTCCACAAGCACTTTTTTAATCACGCACGCATATTCGGCACGCATTTCATTAAAAACTTTCATGGCTTCCAGTAAGCAAATCACGTCGCCTTTTTGGACAGTAGCTCCTTCTTTGACAAACGGTGGCGCACTAGGCGTAGATCCGCGGAAGAAAATCCCGGTCAGAGGAGCTTTAAAAACTTCTTTATATTGCGGAGCTGCCGCCACTACAGAACCATTTCCGTCAGCAATCGCAGTTCCCCCCACCGCTACCGGAACCGGGACCATGGCTGGGCGCGTTTTAACGAGGCGCAAATACAACCCTTTTTGATCATATTCAATGCTTTCTAAATTGTTGTCTTGCATGAAGCTGTACAATTCTTTCACTTCTTTTAAAATGGGAGATTCTTTGGCAGTCTTTTTAGCAACCGGAGCCGATTTTTTAACGGCGGTTACTTTTTTGGTGTTTGTTTTTTTCATAGAGAAAATACCTCTTAATAAATATCCTGCTTATGTTTATTCTACATAATTTTGAGCGGTTGCGGACGTTTCACTTTACATGAGTGCATCAAAGAGTGTCCGTTTTTCTTCTAATTGCGAGATAATATCCGTTAGTGCATTTGTTAAATTATCCTCAAATTGTTGTCGAAGTGTGTTACCTTGCGATTGCATGTAAATGGGAGTTAAAATCGGCGCGAAAATCCAAGTGTGTTTATTTACCCAACGCACTGACGACGCAAAACCCGGCGTTCTAAATTCTTGCCATTGGGTCGCTTTGGCTTGGGTTACGGCTGTGCCATCCGGGTGGCGAAGCGAAATCGTCAAAATAGTACATAGGCCTTCTTTGCGTACGGCCCATTTGGCCAGTTCCCCCTCACAACTGTTACGTGTAAGGCCGGATTCTATTCGTACGTCAGCTACAAAATTATATTGATTTTGAATTTGCCGATCCCCTGCATCAGCAATTTTAAATAAAGTGCCTAACGCATCTGTTACCGCAGCAGTAACACCATCTTTAGTTTTTAAAAGAAACGATTGTGTATCACTATTTTCAGTATCGGTAATTAACATTTCAAGAGGAATGCCTTTATCAGCTAGAACTAATACAGAAGCATTGATTGGGGAAGAAGAAGCGGACTTGTTGTAAATTCCTCGGCGTACTTGCCCATGATAGGTGCAACCGTTTACAAACAAGACCAATACGAGTGGAACAATCCAATGTACTTTCATACTCATATTATATAAAAGATGCACCTATTTATTCTTTGGGAAAAACCGAGAAAGCAGACCTATCTATCAAATAGGTCTTTTGCCCCTTGTGCCGCAACATTCCTTTAAAGCACAATATAAAGGTGAGAAAAATTCTTATTCTTTTATTGGTTGTTTTATTTGTTCCTCCGGCGTACGCTGACACACGGCAAAAAGCACTCTCCTTACTAACGCAAGGGACGAATGGTACTATAAAACGGGTAAATCAAGCAGTGCTTGAACGCGCTCTAAAAAATACGTTCATCCGTAAGGTACCTATTACCACACCGATTAAAATTACAAATCTGCCCAAGGAACCGCTCGTACGCTTTAGTTTTCCGCGGAAATTTAGAACTACTTATCCCAATACTGTCCGTTTGATACCGCGTGCAAGTGTGTTTAACCGCTTGTTTTTTGAAGGGCCGTATCGACTATTGGAAGAAAAAAAACTATTTGTTCCAAAGGGTATGTTTATTGCGCCCAGAGAATCACTTTACCGAGGACTCCGGCTGGAAAATTTTGATGAATTAAAAAATTTATTAGTAAATGGACTAGAATTGGATAAGTGTCTTATTCCACGACGTGAAATTTATACTACGTTTACCCCCAGCCGTGCTTTGTTATATGCAGTACCTAGAGGAAGAATAGAGGAAAATTTACCGGTATTGATTAAAATTCCATTTGTTTCTCCTTTACAAAAATTGATATCTTGGCGAGAATATAATGTGGTAGTTTTTAATCAAGATATTCCGGCAGAAGCCGTTTCGGATATTTGGGTGTTTTTAGATGTAAACGGTAAGCCGGATTGGTGCAAAGCAACTTTACAAGACGGAGACTTGGTATTGATACCCGGTTATGGCGAAGTGAGAAATGAAGAAGATTTAAACGTTTGGTAAAAATAGTTCAACGAACGAAGAAAATATTTGTAGCATTAAAAAACC
>CACZKQ010000150.1 GCA_902781765.1 uncultured Elusimicrobium sp.
AAAATCACAGGCAAAAATGTGACCCTCCAAGTGGTTGACTCCAATCAAAGGAACTTGTTTAAAGTTGGCGAGCGTTTCAGCCGCTACGCGCCCTACCATCAGCCCTCCGGGAAGCCCCGGCCCGCTAGCAAAAGCCACATAATCAATGGGATGATTTTGTAAGGCTTGTGAAACCACAGTAGCAATTTTGGCCGCATGTGCCCGGCTGGCTAATTCCGGCACGACGCCATGATACTTTTTGTGCTCCTCAATTTGGGAATAAATTACATTGGTTACCACCTCACGTCCCCCTTTTAACAGAGCGGCTGAGGTTTCATCACAAGTAGACTCAATCCCTAAAATAGAAAAATCTTTTTTCATTTCTTTTCCGCTGGTTTAGTAGTTGTTTTTTGAGCTTCTATCTTTTTTTCTTTATTTTCTTTGCGCACTTGCGCTTCTTTGGCAGCAATTTCTTTTGCTTCTTCCAACGAAATTTTCCCGGTTAAAATTTCTACCGCCCGGTCCAATACCGGGTCTTTAGCATCTAATTTAATTTCAGCTTTTTTCTGCCCGGGGGTATATACCACATTATTATACTGCATAAATATCTTTACTTCTTCGTTAGGATCCATAAATACTTCCACATCCGGGAAAATTCCCCCCTCGTTGGCCTTGGTTTTATCCCGATAGTCACGGTGAATTAGTTTGCCAGACGGGGTATAATAATGTGCAATAGTCAAACGCAACCCGGCTCCTCCTGCAAGCGGCATCACTTGCTGGACGCTGGCTTTTCCAAAACTGCGTTGTCCTAATACAATAGCCCGGTGATTATCTTGCAACGCACCGGAAACAATCTCACTAGCACTGGCAGAACCCTGGTTCACTAATACTGCCATTGGAATAGCGGCATAGGCACCTTTGGAACTGGTTTTAAATTCCTGGTAATACTCCGGCTTGCGGCCCTGGGTATAAACAATCATTTGCTGGGCATCTAAAAACAGTTTGGCAATATCCACCGCTCCTGTTAAAAGGCCGCCGGGATTAAAACGCAAATCCAGTACAAGTTGTTCCATACCTTGTTTTTTTAAGTCAGCAAGTGCTTTTTTTACTTCTTCAAAAGAGTGTCCCGAAAAATCAACCATGTAGATATAACCCACTTTGCCAGGAAGCATTCGGTGATAGACGACCTCCGGCACAATGCGTTCCCGCTTAAGAGTCAAATCCGGGAGTGTTTTATATTCGCCGGTTTTTTCGTCTTTACGGCTAAGGGTCAGTTTTACTTTACTTCCGGAAGAACCACGCATAAGTTCTACTGCTTCTTCTAATTTTACATCCGTGATATCTTTGTCATCTACACGCAAAATACGGTCTCCCGGCATCACACCGGCTTTAAAAGCAGGAGTTCCCGGCATGGGCGACATGACCGTCACAAATCCGTCCACCTTTTGAAGCCGCATTCCCAAGCCGCCAAATTCACCGCGCGTTTCGTTTTTGAGTTCTTTATAATCTTTAGCATCTAGGTATTGGGAAAAGTCGTCCAGTTCACTCACCACGCCCTTAATAGCTCCCGCCACTAATTTATCCGTATCGGTAGGTTCTACATAATTTTCCTTTACAAATTCCACTACATCCACCAAAGTACGCAACTGCTTAAGCGCATTGTCCGCCGCCGCATAAGCGTACGGGAACAATGTGCCTATAAAAAAGATAATAGCTGCTAAAATAGCATAACGATTTAATTTTTTTTCTTTCATAGAGACCTCTTTATTTTAACCAATCTTGCGGATCTAATGCCGTTGTACCTTGGCGCACTTCAAAATAGACCGCATTACGCCCCGTTCCCGAGGAAGATTGCGTATCCACGCCAACTGTACCTAAGACACTTTGTTTTTCCAATTTGTCGCCTACTTTCACTTGGATTTCGCGTAAAAATCCATAAATGGTGAAAAATCCTTTATTATGGTCCATAATAACCACGTTCCCATACGAGCGGAACGGCCCCGCGTAAATCACACTTCCTGCCGCTACACTATGGACTGTTTGTCCCCCCGTCGCTGCAATTTTAATTCCGTCGCGGAAAATCCAGGTATTTAAATCGGCCCGATATTCTTTCCCAAATTTACTAATTACCTTTCCTTGTACCGGCCAAGGTAAACTATGAGCCGGAATATCTAATTTAGGACCCGCCGTTTTTGACGTTTTATTCTTATCCGCACCGGCTTTTGCATCTGCCGCTTTACGCTTTTTCTCAAAAGATGCTAACAAATTATTCAGCTCCGCGGCAGACTTATTAAGTTCATTGATTTCTTTGCGCACTGCATTCACTTTACGTTGGGTAACATCCAAATCCTGCTTTTTTTTGTTAAACGACTTTGAAATCACTGCCTGTTCTTGCTGAATCTTACTGCTTTGGGCAAGCAGTTTACGGTTACGTTCTTCAAAGGAATGGATACGCTCTTTAGCTTCTTTGTTTTGTTTCTCCAACTCCACCGCAAAAGCAGCTTTGTGTGAAATCATTCGTTCCACAAAAATAGATTGTTCCAAACTATATCCGCCCGGACAATACGTGCAAGGTAATGTAAAATAATAATTCGTATGGTCTGTTGTAAATGCACTGATTCTATCATTGACATCATATTTATGATAGGTTTCCTTGTCTACGAATAACTTATCGTGCCATCCAAGACCAT
>CACZKQ010000151.1:0-2615 GCA_902781765.1 uncultured Elusimicrobium sp.
GATCATTACCGCTGTTACATACCCGGCAATTTTGGGTATCGCCTCTGTGGGTGTGCTTATCTACTTCGTAGTAGGTATCGTGCCGACCTTCGCGCAAATCTTCAAAGATTTTAATATTGAATTACCCACAATTACGGTAGTCGTTTTAACGGTTTCGGGTTTGATTGTGAATAACGGTATTTTGATTATTGCCATTATGGTATTTTTGTTTATCTGTTTCCGGTTTTATATCAAAACAGTGGACGGCAAAAAACGTTGGCACTCTTTCTTGTTATCAATGCCGCTTTTTGGTAATTTCTTAAAGAATATTTATTTTGACCGTATGCTTTCAACATTGTCCACCTTGCTTAAAAGCGGTGTAACTATTTTGAATGCTATTTTAGTATTGGAAGAATCCTTTGACGGCAACGTAATCATTCAAAATGCGCTTAAGCAAGTGCGTGTAGATGTGGCTGCCGGAAGAGCTATTTCGGATTCATTCCGCGCTACCGGCGTATTTCCGGGCCTGATGACAGAAATGATGCTAATGGGGGAAGAATCCGGTAAATTGCCTAATATTATTGCTACGCTTTCTAAGTTCTATGCAGATAACGTAGAGCAGTTTATTGCACGTTTCTCTGCCGTGATTGATCCTATTTTGATTGTAGGGGTAGGGTCGCTGATCGGGTTAGTCGTTGCTTCTATTTTCTTGCCGATTTTCAAATTGTCCCAAATCGGCGGGAACAACTAAGGAGTTGAATATGAAAAAACGAGCGGGTTTTACTTTATTGGAAATATTGGTTGTAGTGGTGATTGCAATTTCGGTAACGGCCTTTGCGGTGCCTGCTTATAAGAAAACACAAGAACGTAATAATTTTTTGGCGGCCAGAGGTGTGCTGATGGACCTAGGGGCGGCCATGCAAGCGATGCGGAGTGATTTGTTGAGCGCCGGAAAGGATTTAAGTCAGGCTCCGAGTGCTGTTAGCGCAATAAAAACAACCTATCAGAATTCAACAAAAACTGCATATAAAAATATTGCTAATTATTCTTCACTAGATTCATTGACATTATCAGATGATAATGTTAGATACACGTTATTTGCCCGGGAATATATGCAGCCGATTCCGCTTAACTCCTCTCATGCTTACAAGGGATATTATTTCTACTTATGCCCGATTGGAGGAGGAAATAGTAAATGTTGCCGTTCTTCAAAAAATACGATTGCATGTATGCGTAAGGCCAGTTCCTGTTCCTCGGCGGATTATCCGGGGGCATACATTGATAATGAAACGAACCTAGTTGTGGATGTTGCTAAGGGTGGCTCGGATCCTACGGGTTTTTGTTCTTGAAATTTGAGCTAATTTACGCAATACTAAGAAAAGAGGTTTTATGAAGAATAAAAAGGGGTTTACGCTATTAGAACTTTTGATTGCGGCTACGATTGTAGGGGCGCTGGCAGTGTTAGCGACTGTTTCTTACAAGAATAGTTTGGTAGAAACGCGTTTGCAGGCGGCAAAAGCACGCACGGAAGTATTGGCTGGGGCTGTACAGCGTTTTCGGTTGGATTACGGGGCCGGCAAATTAGGAAGCGGACTTGAATTGCGGCGTTTGGATACGAAAGGAGCTTGTTCTCCTAGCAATTCAGTTGTATTTTCTTTAATCAATTGCGATTATGTAGAGAATGATGGCGGATGGGATGATGTTTACTTTAAATATTTTGTATGTAACGGAAGTAAAACAGCAGATACGCCTTGTGCCAATTCCAGTATAAATAATCCGCTTGCTTGTATGTCAGGGCAATCTTTTCAAAGTAAGTTACCGGCCAAATACAAAGGCACGTATGCCTTTTGTGTTTCCAATATAGAGAGTGGGGAACATCTTGGGAGCTAAGTATGAGTGATCGCGGTTTTACGTTGATGGAAGTGTTGGCTGTACTCTTGCTATTGGCGGTAATTGCGTCAATGGCGGTGCCGGGAATTCGCACGGCTCGTTTTGAAATGAAAAATTCCCAAGCCAAGGCTGCCGCTAAAAAGTTATTGGAAGGAATCAATAATTATCGGCGTGTAAGCCGCGGAGGAACTGTTACATTCCCGGCTGCTGGATTTACAGGGGCTTTTGATACTACTTGTACCGCTGCTGTTAATACGGGGATTCCGGGGCAAGCGGCCAGTGCATCTATGTCGGTTGCGCAGTTAGTTCCTTGTGGTTTTCTCTCCCCGAAAGATTTTGAAGGACTTCCGTATAAATTTTATTATGGAAGTACAATTCCTTCTTCGCCAACAAACAGTATTCCTGCTGACGATAAAAAGGGAACCATTTTGTTGTTAGTCGTAGCGGCTAATGAAAAAGCAGGGCCTAAGTATAAAAATACAGAGAAGTATGCCATTTATATAGATGATCGGTTGGAACCTAAGGAATATGAGGCGGCTAATTAGAGAGAGTGACTATGAAAACAATTTTAAAAAATAGAAAAGGGGTTACCTTACTGGAAGGACTGATTGCTATGGGTTTGCTGGCGCTAGTGGCGGCGGGGACGTTTGGTGTGTTGTTATCTGTATCACACAAAGCCGGAAAGCCAGATATTCGTGAGGAGATGGCCTTAGCGGTAGAGAAAGCCAATGATCAGTTGCATGCCT
>CACZKQ010000151.1:2644-3321 GCA_902781765.1 uncultured Elusimicrobium sp.
TAGTATTAAGTTGTGTGATGAAGATACACAATCTTATCCGTTAGATAGTGGCGAACATAATATTGTATGTTTATTACCAGTTATTTGTGATAGAAGTGTTAGTTCGTTCACTTACAATGTAGAAGCTCCTAGTGATTTTAATTTTGTGGCAAGTACGGCCAGCAATAAAGATTATATCAATAACGCAAATTATGATAGTAGTTCGGCTACTTCTAAGTGGAGAAAAATTACTTTTTCAATTACGTGTAACGGATTTACTTTATGAAAAATAGACAAGGTTTTACTTTAACGGAAATTTTACTGGCGGTGATGATTGTAGGTATCATCGGGGTGGCGTTGGCTTCCTTGACGACGGCTGCTTCGCGCGAATCGGGTGCTGGCAATAGCCGGGTGATGTTGCGCAATAATTTCTCCATAGCCTTACGTCAGTTGCGTCAGGATGTGCATGGTGCGTCGCGGATTTTATTTGCACAAGGTGCTATGTCAACAGCTCCGGCACAAAGTGAATCTCCCAACCAAGTGCCTCTATTAGTATTGGCAAATAATTTAAGTGTTCTAAATGAGAAGATTGACACCAATGCGAATATTCAATTTATCGCTTATTGTTTTACGAGAGGCGGGACTACTACGCTTGCTTCGGGGGATGATGTGCAGCCGAAAGATAATTCTTATGATGG
>CACZKQ010000152.1 GCA_902781765.1 uncultured Elusimicrobium sp.
TGATGTCGGGTCCGTTTCACTTCTCATTTTATTATGTGCGGCATCGGGTTACCGCTACAGTCAAAGCGATATTGATTTCTTAAAAAAAGCACTTATTTGGTCGTCTCGCGTTACAGCCGTTGTCATATTATTTGTAGGGGATCATTACGCATCCCGTTTGTCTTTCGGCGGTTTATTGATGGAAGATCCTAACTATTTATGTGCTTATTATTTATTTGGAGTGGTTAATGCAGTAGAGATGATTTTAAGCCCGGCTAAATATACTCGTAAATTAGGATACTTGGTGGAATTAGGAGTTTATGCAGCTTTAGTTATTGCTAGCGGCTCGCGTGGCGGAACATTGGCTATTGCCGCTGCGGTGTTTGTGACTGGGCTAGGTTGTTTAATTCGTAACAAAATTTCACTTAAAAGCATATTCTTGCCGTTACTGTTGGTTATACTCTCTTTTGCATTGATATTTGTTTTGCCTTATATCCTACCGCAAGAAGTAATATCGCGATTTTATATGCAAGAAATTATTGATTCGCAGGGGACCGGACGTTACCGCATTTGGCAAGAATATTTGCATTTATTTTGGGCAGCTCCTTTCTGGCGGCAGCTAATGGGATACGGTAATTCTGTTTTGTCGGCCTTGGCTGGGCAACAACGGTTAACTACAGTTCATGTGGCCCATAATATTTTTATTGAGCATTTAATTGGTCTTGGGATAATTGGACTAGGTTTATATTTGATGATGTTATGGCAATTTATTCGCGCGGCGCGACGGCAAAAAAATGCGTTTGCGCTGTCGGTGTTGGCCGGAATTGTTGTGCTGACCTTATCTACTTCGTTTAGCGGTAAACCGTATTGGAACATTTTAATTTTTATTATTTGTTTGATAAATATAGTTAAGAAATAATTAGAATTTTTATGGCATTTATATCCGAACAATTGGAAAATGTAAAATTACGCATGCACAGAGTAAAATTATCCATTTTTACGTCTATATGTCAACAAGCGATTACCATTCTGTGCGGACTAATTGTCCCGCAATTGTTACTTAAAACGTTCGGTTCTGATGCCTACGGAGCTACGGCCTCTATCGCTCAATTTTTATCCTATATTGTTTTGTTGGAAGGAATCAGCAGTGTAGCAAAAGCGGCCTTGTATAAACCGCTTGCCGATGGAAATTGGGAAAAAGTTTCTCAAATTCAAAATGAAATTAAACATTTCTTTCGTGTCGTCGGTATTCTATTTATTGCTTATACACTTGTGATTGCATGTAGCTTTAAATATATTTCCCATTTTGCGTATTATGATTGGGTGTCTACGTTCATTTTAGTGGTGGTGATTAGTTTTTCTACGATAGCCCAGTATTTTCTGGGAATTTCTTATTATATTGTATTACAAGCGTCACAACGGGTCTATGTAGATAAAATCATTACGGCTTTAGGAACCATACTTAATACGATAAGTATTATTTTCTTGGTTTATTTACACTGCGGCTTGATTACGGTAAAATTGGTCAGTGCTTTGGTATTTTTATTACAACCGCTTGCATTGTATTGGTATGTAAAAACGCATTTCCCGCTGGTCCCTACCAAGAAACGCGATACTAAATCATTAGAACAAAAATGGGTGGGCATGGGGCAACATTTCGCGTATTTTTTACATAATAACACGGATGTTACTATTTTGACGTTGTTTGCAAATTTTGCGTTGGTATCTGTATATGTTGTTTACAACATGATTGTTTATCAAATGCAAAATTTAGTGCTTTCATTTGCCCAGGGGATGGAAGCGTTGTTTGGAGAATTGCTTGCCAAAAAAGAATGGAAAGAATTACATAAAACATTTGATTATTATGAAACGATATTATCCTTAGTGTCCATGACCGTATTTTCAACGACCGCTTTAGTAATTGTGGCTTTTATTAGACTATACACGAAAGGCGTTACCGATGCCCCATACATACAACCTTTATTTGCCGTTTTACTTGTATTAGGGGCTTTGGTAACGTGTTTGCGTACGCCGTACCATAATTTGATTATTGCCGCCGGACATTTTAAGCAAACCCAATGGGCCGCCTACGGAGAAGCGGTATTAAATATTGGGTTAAGTATCTTGCTTGTATGGAAATACGGCTTAATCGGGGTAGCGGTTGGTACGCTGGTGGCGGTGTCTTTTCGGTTTATTTACTATATTTTTTATTTGGCGCGCTTTATTTTTAAGCGCGAAATCCGCCACGCTGTAAAGCGCCTAACGGTAAATGGGCTGACGGTGGTTTGTATCGGTCTAGCCGGGTATGCGTATCTGCGCGGGCAAGCGATAGAAAGCTATGTAACCTGGGCGCTGGTTAGCGCGGTGATTACCCTGATAGCGGGGGGGATTACGCTACTACTGAATTGGCTGTTTTACAAAGACGAAATGAAAGGGCTTTTACGGCAGGTGAAACCTTGATGAATACGCTAAAAAAACTTTTTAATAAATTATTTACGGAGCACGGGTGGAGTTGTTTTTACCGCCGCAAAAAAACTTCCGTGTTGGGCGGACCGTTGGATAACGGACAGCCGTTTTCGGAGCTTTTGACGTCGTGGCGGTATTGGTGTGCCGACCCGTTTCTT
>CACZKQ010000153.1 GCA_902781765.1 uncultured Elusimicrobium sp.
TTTTGGTAATAATCATAAATCCTTATCTAAGAGCTTCTATCCTCACTTTACGAGTTTTTTTACGGAAAAACAAGGGCCTTTGGACCCATATATTTAGTGGGTCCTTGGTTTAAGCGTTTGTAAATGCTACAATCATGCTATGAAAAAAATCATATTATTGGTTAGCTTTTTAGGTATATTTCTCCCGGCTTGGTCTCAAGCTCAGACGGATGAATCCCGTATGTTTATTCATCCGTTTAAAGAAGTTTTTGTCAATTATCCCAGTCAAACGCTTGGTAGCGGAGTACGTTTAACTGTGTTCTTGCCCGAGGAAAAAATACCATTATCCAACAGTTATCCGCTTGTCGTATTTTTGGGACTCTCTCGTCAAGCAGCGGAGCAAGCTCAAGCCTTGGCGGTTAAAAATAAGGTTTTATTAGCTGCAGTAAGTTGGGAAGAATGGGCCGATTCTTCCAAAACAGCGGAAGATGTAGCAAATTTTATTCATCGTGAATTGATCCCCTATCTGGAAACCAATTATCCTGTAATTCGGGGAGGAAATTCCCGCACGCTAGCTGCTAAGGGTGCTAGAGATTCACAGGCTGTTTTAAATCAGTTAATTCATGCCGATTGGGTAGGGCGTATTGCGCTACTTGAACCGGGGACGGTCGTATTTCCAGTAGATCGTGTGTTGGAGGGAGTTCGTTTTTATGTGATGGGAAACCAGCAAGAGCTTGCTTCGGTCCAGAAGCTTTTTGAAGATGCCGGATTAGCTTACGGAGCGGACTTTGCCTTACGTTACGCCAAAGAAAATCAAAATCCTCTTTACCTATTGGATTTTACTTATCTAAATGGATCCGCCCAAGATTTGGAAATTGAGAAGTTGGATGCGTTTACACAACAAGATATTTTGCCGGTGGAAGGGGGAGCTAATACTAAATTGAGAGTGGCCGCCCGGTTAAAAAATAAATATTGGTTTGATTATATTGCGCTACAAGTGCGTTTTAGCCCGCCTTATTTGACCTGGAATCCCCAACAGGGAACGATTCAAGTGGTGCCTGGGGCCCAACCCGGAACCGTTAAAATACAATCAGGTGTGGATAAACCGCGATTTATTACCAAAATTAAGCTTAAAAACCAATAAAATCCATAAAAAATACATTTAAAAAAAAGACTTGTCAACAGAAACGATTGTTGGCAGGTTTTTTTTAAGAAAAATGCAAAAAGAAAAATATTCCGTCGGGAAAATATGAAATTATTCCTCTGTTTTGGCTATACAAAATGGAAGTTATCCACAGAAAATAAAAGTTATCCACAAGCTTTTTCCCTGATTTAACCCAGTTTTTCAATCCTACTTTGTAAACGGTGGATAAGTGTAGAGTAAAAAACGAGTTATCCACAAGTTATCCACCGCGTGTGGATAACTAAATTGAAAAAATTTTTACGCGTTTATTGGCGTTGTTTTGCTATAATGGGAACAGGAGGAATTTTATGATTCAATTAAAATCATTTTTATTATTCATGAGTATTTGTATCCTGGCGGCTTGTGCATCCTCTCAAAAGGAAGAGGAGGTTGTGATTCGTTCCGAAAAAGATCCTGCCATTGAAGATCAAGCAAGATCCAACGCAAAATTGTATAACCAAAGTGTTGCGCGTATGGCAAAAACACTACAAGTTCCTTCCATTACGTATGAATTTGACTCGGTACGTCCGCCGGAAGAAGCCTATCCGCTGTTGGATAAAATAGCTACCATTATGACCGAGAAACCTTCTTTACACTTAATTATAGAAGGACATGCGGATGTGGTAGGCAGTGATGAATATAACTATTGGTTGTCTGCAGCGAGAGCGTCTGCCATGAAGTCTTATTTGGTAAGCCGTGGAATAGCAACAGACCGAATGCGTATTCATGCTTACGGCAAAGATCGGCCGATTACGTTGGATAATTCCAAAGAAGGCCGTCGGGCCAACCGGAGAGTGGAATTTAAGTTTACGAAACGGAATTGGCAAGCTGTTTATTAAAAATTAAAATGATTTATTAAAAACATCCGCTGCGAAAGCGGATGTTTTTTTGCAATTATTCAAGGGTCCAAACCAGTTCTGCCCGTTTATCAAGCGGTTCAACTGTTTGCTTTTGTGTATCCACTTGCCAGGTTCCACACGAAAAAGTAGAAGCCCTTAACTGCTTAATATCCAGCCCGGTGCGTGCTTTCGCTTGGCAAGAGAGATGATATAATCCATCAATAGAGGTTTGATGCGCTTGAATAATGCGGTCACTAAGCAAAAAAACAGCTCCTTGCTTTTTATACGTTTTATCCATTTGATAGAAAAAAGTATCTACTTTGGTTCCGGCCTGCCGTTGAAATAAAGTTTTAGCCAAATCTTCCGGAGAAACGGATTTTTTTTCTTTTTGTACTTTTTGTTTCGTTTTTTTAGGCAACTGTTGCGCTTGTTGTTTCAATTCTTCTTGGCTTAGTAAATGTTTTTAATGTTATAAATACATT
>CACZKQ010000154.1 GCA_902781765.1 uncultured Elusimicrobium sp.
TTGGCGGTTAGCGGATGATTACGGATTTTTTGAGATCCACCAAAATTTTGCCAAAAATATTGTAACCGGTTTTATCCGTTTAGGTGGGCAAGTGGTGGGTGTTGTAGCCAATAATCCGGCGTGCCTTGGCGGTGCGCTTGATTGTGATGCCAGTGATAAGGCCGCCCGCTTTATCCGATTCTTAAACGCGTTTAATATTCCATTGCTGACCCTTGTGGATACCGGTGGTTATTTGCCCGGCGTGGCGCAAGAACATGGGGGGATTATCCGCCATGGAGCCAAACTGTTGTATGCCTATTCCGAGGCATCTATTCCCAAAGTTACCTTGGTTTTGCGCAAAGCCTACGGTGGGGCGTATATTGCCATGGGGTCTAAATATTTACGCGGAGATTTTAACTTTGCATTTCCGTCGGCTGAAATTGCCGTTATGGGGCCGCGCGGTGCAGTGGAAATTTTGTATTCGCGCGATTTAAAAGCAGAAAAAGATCCGGCCAAAAAAGAAGAACTCAAATTAAAAATGACGGAAGAATATTCCAATAAATTTGCTTCTCCGTATCAAGCGGCGACGAATGGTTCTATCAACGAAATTATTGAGCCGGCCGAAGCGCGTGCGAAGATTGTGCGGGCGTTTCAAATCTTGCGCACGAAACGGGACC
The DNA here is from genome assembly GCA_902781765.1 of uncultured Elusimicrobium sp. Classification (GTDB taxonomy): domain Bacteria; phylum Elusimicrobiota; class Elusimicrobia; order Elusimicrobiales; family Elusimicrobiaceae; genus Avelusimicrobium. The sequence goes on from CACZKQ010000154.1 coordinate 657, forward strand.
CAAAACAAAATCCGCACAAAGGAAATATTCCGTTGTAAAACAGTTGTTTTTAGGATTGTTTTTATAGAACTCCCCGGTGTAATTAACATCGGGGAGTTTTTGCTATTTGCCTTGTATTTTTACGCGCTGGTCAAGTGGCAGAAAATCTTTTGGTTGCGGCGGCTCGTACGGTTGTCCAAACGGCATTTGCGCAATTAACTTCCACGAGGGCGGCGTTTGAAAAAGTTGTTGTACGCCCTTATCAACTAGCGGGTTATAATGCTGTAGGCTGGCCCCTACTGCGCCTTGGGCTAAAGCCGTCCAAATCATAAATTCCAACATGCCGTTTGATTGGTAGGCCCATAGCGGAAAATTATCCTTGTACGCCGGGAATTTTGCTTGTAATTTTTCCACTTCTTTCCATTCTTCAAAATATAAAATGGTACCGAAGGCTGCATCAAAAGATTTGATTTTTTGTTCGGTGGGGGGAAATTTATCGGCCGGAATTTGGGCGCGTAACGTATCTAGCGTTAGTTTCCAAAACGCGTGATGTTTTTCAGCAAATAGCACAAGTACACGTGCGCTTTGGCAATTAAAGGCACTGGGTGCTTGTTTCACACATTCACGCACAATGTGTTCAATTTGAGAAATATTTAACGGACTTTGCCCGGTAAGCGTATAGTTAGAGCGGCGAGCCGCAACGGCTTGTAAAAATTGATTTGTTTTTTCCATAAGATCTCCTTGTTAGTAGGATAAATTTTTTATGAATTTTCTACAAGAAGTTTTTTGATTAGAAAAAACTTGACTTGTCGTTTTTTTTTTTGGTAAATTTTAGTTGTATATTAACATACATAGGAGGATATAAATGAAAATTAAAAATCAAAATAAACGAGGGTTTACATTGATAGAACTCTTAGTAGTAGTACTTATTATTGGTATTTTGGCAAGTGTAGCCTTACCGCAATATCAACTGGCGGTAGAAAAGAGCCGTGCGGCTGAAGCGTGGGTAATGTTGAAAGCTATTAACGAAGCCGAGAAACGCAAAAATATGGAAATGGATACAGATAAGGTTCTCTATGCGTTAGATGAGTTAGATACTAGTTTTGAAAATGTAGATACTTATTCCCGCGAGACACCAGTACTATCCGGATTTAAAACTAAGAATTTTGGTTATGGGGTAGGAGAATATTGGGTAACTTCAGATAATCGGGCAGAGCCGGCAATGGCGGTACGTCTTCCTCATACCGATCAAGCTTGGTATGGATCTAGTGAGTTTGATTATGCGTTAAGTTTTAAAAACGGTAAGAAATTGTGTGCAAACGGATATGCTAGTACTCAGAATTGGTGTCAAAAAATAGTAGGTAAAAGTAGTGCTTCCGGGTGCATTACGGGAAGTGGTTGTTTTAGTGAATAATAGATACATCTCTTACATCACCAAAATAAAAAGCTCACTAAAAGTGGGCTTTTTTACTTAGTGAACAACGAAATGCAAAAAATTAGGAAGAATACCCCCGGCGGGAGTTGAACTCGCAACCTCTTCCTTAGGACGGAATCGCTCTATCCAATTGAGCTACGGGGGCGTGAAATTACTTTTTGAAATTGCGGCGCACTTTTTTGGCAACGGCTTTTTTAGACGCAGATTTTTTCGGCGTGATTTTTTTAGCGGTTTTTTTGGAAACAACCTTTTTAACCGCTTTTATTTTTTTAGCCGTTTTTTTCGTTACTTTTTTAACCGTTTTTTTCTTTTTTT
>CACZKQ010000155.1 GCA_902781765.1 uncultured Elusimicrobium sp.
GATTTTTAAGGATATTTTAGCGGGTATGGAAGGATTTTCCAATTATCAAATTATTCCCGACCGCGCCGAAGCAATCGCCGGAGCGTTAGCAAAGGCTAAGCCGGGGGATATTGTAATTATTGCCGGGAAAGGACACGAAAATTATCAACTTGTAGGAACCGAAAAAAGACACTTTTCCGATCAAGAAACGGTTCGCAACTTGCTAAGAGGAAAACATCATGTTTAAACCATTACTTTGGAAAGGAAAGAAAGCTTGCGTGCTTGGACTGGGGAAAAGCGGCCGGGCGGTTGCATCTTTATTACAGGCACACGGATTTGACGTACTTATCAGTGAAGAAGCACATATACCTGCCCCTGTTTTAGAAGGAATAAAGATAGAAACAGGAGGACATTCGCCGGATGTATTTGCTTGCGATTTTTGGATTAAAAGTCCGGGTATTTTCCCCAAAAATCCGGTTTTGATAGAAGCCAAAAAACGGAATATTCCTGTGTTTAGCGAACTGGAAGTGGCTATTTCTTTTTTACCCAAAACGGCTCGTATTTTTGCGGTAACCGGTACGAATGGAAAGACTACAACTACTGCCTTACTAGGCGAAATTTTAAAAGCAGATGCGGCTGTTTCTTCTTCAAAAAGAAAGGTCCATGTCTGCGGAAATATTGGAAGTCCCGTTTCCATGTGTGCCGACTTAGTGGGTGAGCAAGATGATGTTGTGATAGAAGTTTCCAGTTATCAATTAGAGGACAGTAGCTACTTCCGTCCTAATTTTGCTTGTTTGCTTAACGTAACGCCGGATCATTTGGATCATCACGGCGGTATGAAAAATTATATCAAGGCTAAAAATAAAATTTTTAAATATCAACGTGCGCAAGATACGCTTGTGCTTAACGGGGCGGATTTAGTATGTGCGCAGGCGGCGGAAAAAGCAAAAAGTTCGGTGTTTGCTTTCTCTACGCATCCTAAACATCTACTGAAAACAGATGTGTTTTTTGACGGGGATGAACTAATTTTTAGTGAAGGGCATCATTTATATCCGCCGCATTTAAAAGGGATTCATAATGTGGAAAATGCCATGGCCGCTGCTTTAATGGCACTTGCGGCAGGTGTTTCGGCCCAAGTGATACAACAGGTCTTTGAACATTTTGCCCCTATGGAACACCGTATTGAGCAATTTGCTTATCACCGGGGGGTTATTTACGTCAATGATTCCAAGGCCACTAATTTAGACTCTACCATCACTGCGCTAAAAAGTTTTGAACCGGCGCATAATGTGTGGTTGATTTTGGGCGGCCGCGATAAAGGTGCTTCCTACGAGGTATTACTCCCCTACTTGAAAGGCCGCTGCAAACACGTATTAACCATTGGCGAATGTATGGATAAAATTGAACGGGAACTAAACGGGTTTGAAGTAGTCCGTTGCGGAACCTTAGAAACTGCGGTGGAGCGGGCAATGAAGCAAGCAATCCGGGGAGATGTGGTGCTTTTATCTCCGGCCTGTGCTTCGTTTGATCAATTTAAAGACTATGAAGAGCGCGGCCGTATCTTTAAACGGCTGGTAGATGCACGTATTTTTAAGGAACGGGTAGATAAATAATAGTGCTATTTTTCTATTGGGGCCATCTCCTTGCACGACCAAAGGAGATGGCTTTTGTACATTTGTTCTAAATGCGCTTGACTAAGCGTTTTTTGTGTAAGAAAACCCCGTGCCTAGCACGGGGTTTAGCTTAATAGCAGGAATCTTCTTTTGTGAATTATAGTTGGTGAAAAGTTGATTAGAACAACAATACAATTCCCCAAATAAAGAAAATGCCAAGTAGAACAACGGCCGCAGTTACCGGGACAACGGCAAACAACCAAGTGGTTAATGCTTTGCCAATGCTGGTATGATACAACCGTTGAACGTTGCGTGTTAAATAGCCCAGTTGCAGGCCAAATACCAAAAGTAAGGCGAAGGGTGCTAAGTAGCCCAATTTGGCATACGGAATCGTTGCTGAAATCAACGCAAAAGCGATGAGTAACCCTTTAATAAAACCGGCTGTTCCGATTAAAATAAACAACTCAGCCGGGGAGTTCTTTATGTTTGAAAAATCCAAAAATAAAGAACAAATAGCGGCTAAAAAATAGCCGATGGTCAGCTCGGCCACAAACAAAATCGCCAGTTTAAAAAATAAAGCAAATGCGCTTAACGAATCGCCAATGTTAAAAAATAATACCCAGCTTAACGTAGCAATAAAGTAACCCCACAAGGCTTCTTTAAAACCGCGTTCTTTTTCCGCAAGCGTCTTTTCCCGCTTCTCAAGTTTCTTTTCCCTCTCAGAAAGTGCCGTTTCCTGCTCCAGTATGCTGCGGTATTTTTCCTTTTCCCAATTCTTTGATGC
>CACZKQ010000156.1:0-2374 GCA_902781765.1 uncultured Elusimicrobium sp.
ATGAATTATTTAATTTTATTTTTACAATTTTCTAAGTACGGATTACTATGCTTTGGCGGCGGATATATGATCATTCCGCTATTATTTGCTGATTTGGTGCAAAAAACATCTTTTTTATCGCCAGAGAGTTTCGGAAATTTATTATCAATTTCCCAAATTACACCCGGCGCAGTTAGCATCAACACGGCCACATACGTAGGATTCATGCAAAGCGGAATTTTTGGGTCACTCGTAGCCACCCTAGGATTATGTTTTCCAACGTTTTTATTATCTTCCGGGGTAGTACACTTTTTATTTAAATACAAAGAACATCCATTGACCGTGGCCTTTTTTAAGGGAGCAAAATGGGCGGCATTTTTGATGATTTTGTATGCGGTAGGGGTTTTTGCTAATATTTCTATTTTCAAAGAGCCGGTTCAGCTATTCGGGTTATTTAACACATTGTTTTCTGGGCATATTCCGCATATAGAACTTAGATGGATAGAAATAGGGGTTTTGGTGATAAGTATTTTATTATCCCGATGGCTTCCTTTTACTTATATAATTTTATTATCCGCCGCTGTGGGGGGTGGCCTTAGTTTTTTATGATTTTATTTATTACGCTTAGATTTTGTGCACAGCTAATTGATGGATGCTTGGGAATGGCATACGCAGATCGTGATACTGCCCGCTGTGGAATATGAAGTTCTATTCTATCCTCTACTCTTTTTTGTTTCATTTATTAAAAAACATTTTATCCGTTTTCAATACTAATTTGCTCTATACATATTACGCAAATAAAAAATTCATGACGGTCTCTTAGATAAAAATCTGGACTATTCATTATAAACTAAGAGCAAGTAAAGAATATTGGGGTCCTTTAAGTACCGACGTGACACCAAGCAGTTGGTATTGATTCGCCCTGCATAAATTTCCTAACGGAAATTTTGCTAGGGCCTGACCTCGCGGTTTTTGCCTTTCGCTCGGGCCACACCGGCTCTCGCTCAAACAAAAACATCGCTGCGGTCTTCGAATCCCGACGTGACACCAAGCAGTTGGTGTCACTCCACCCTCTAAAAATAAAAAACTCCACTTTCGTAGAGTTTTATATTTTTCGGAGGGGGAGGGATTCGAACCCTCGATACGGGAATTAACCCGTATAACGGTTTAGCAAACCGCCGCTTTCGGCCTCTCAGCCACCCCTCCAAAGATCTGTAAAATCGCTAGCTTATGCTACTATTATATCAAACTTTTACGATTCTTGTAATAGTGTTTTATGGGCAGCATCAAATAAAGCCTTTAATTTTCGCGCAATTTCTTTACCGCAATAGGAAGGTTCCCAACAACATTCACTTAAATTATCGCTAATTACAAGTCCCGCAACACCTTGAATCTTGTGCTGATGGCAAATCGCTAAAAAAGCCGCCGTTTCCATATCCACACCAAGGACTGCGTTTTTTTGATAATGTTGAATTTCTGCTTTTGTTTCTCGAAAAATCGCATCCGTACTCCAAACGCGACCAATATGAAAATCTTGTTTTTCTTCTTGCAAGGTTAGAGAGAAAGATTTTAATAATTTCCGATCAGCACGTACAATTTCATGATTTGTGTAATGCGCGGAAGTTCCATCTCCGCAAAGCGCCTCTTGGCATATTACTCTATCGGTAGCCCATACTTCTTCTTGTAAACTGCCTGCCGTTCCTAAGAAAATACATTTTTTAACCCCTAACGTAATGGCTAGTTCCAGTGATAAAGCGAGTGACGGAGCCCCCATTCCCGGAATAGGCACAAAGCAAAAATCGTTTGTTTCGTCTATATAAATTTCGTTAAACAAAAATTTAGTTTCATACTTGCCTTGCGAAAGCACATATTTCGTAAGTAAGGCAAAGGGTGAAAAAACAGCACGCGATGGCAACTTGACGCCGCGCATAAAACACTGGGAATACTGCTTGGCAGAAGTAACAAAATTCCGTTTTTGTTTTTTATGAATCGGATACAAAATACTCATTTATAACACAGGTAAATAACGCTTAATTTCGTAATCGGAAACATGCGTACGATAGTTTTCCCATTCAATCTCTTTATTGGCAATAAATTTCTCAAAAGTATGTTCTCCTAAAATCTGACGTACTAACTTAGAATTTCGGGTTAAATTGGTCGCCTCATACAAGTAAGCAGGGAGCGTTTTGATACCACGTTTTTCCCGTTCTTCCGGGGTCATTTGGAAAATATTCTCTTCCGTAATAGGCATGAGCGGCATTTTATTTTTAATTCCATCCAGTCCCGCTCCCAACATGACAGCAAACGTAAGATACGGGTTACAAGCCGGATCCGGAAAGCGGCATTCAATACGCGTAGCGGAAGCTTTACCTGCCTTGGCTTGCGGAAGGCGAAT
>CACZKQ010000156.1:2428-3274 GCA_902781765.1 uncultured Elusimicrobium sp.
GTACGAATTCACCCATTGATTGGTAACCGCACAAAGCTCATTGACGTGTGTTAAAATTCCGGCAATATAATGTTTGGCCGTATCGGATAAAAAATACTCATCTTGCGCATTAAAAAACACATTTTTCCCTTCTTTAAAAAGCGATTGGTGCACGTGCATTCCGCTTCCGTTAATACCGCCAACCGGTTTAGGCATAAAAGTTGCATACATGTTATGTTTAGCTGCTATTTGTTTGACAACGGTTTTGTATGTAATCACGTGATCCGCCATTTTTAAAGCTTCATCATAGCGTAAATCAATCTCATGCTGGGAAGGGGAAACTTCATGGTGAGAATATTCTACCCGAATGTTTAATTTCTCCAGCATTTGCATGGTTTCCCGACGAACAGCATAGGAAGTATCTAGCGGAATCGTATCAAAATAACCGGCTGAATCTAATAATTCGGTATGTTTGTCATCTCGGAAATAAAAGTATTCTAATTCCGGACCGACCATAAATTGGTCGTACCCCATTTTTTTCATTTCAGCTAAATTTTTCTTTAAAATATAGCGTGGGTCGCCTTCAAACTGTTCTCCTCGGGTCGTTTTTATATCACAGAAAAAACGGGCAATCGGCGCTCCAGTCAAATCAGCAGGAAACATTTGGAATGTGTTCAAATCCGGCAGTGCTACCAGGTCGGACTCATATACACGTGCAAAGCCTTCTACGGAGGAACCATCAAAGCCCATACCTTCTAACATGGCATACTCAAATTCGCGGGGAGATACTGAGAGTGATTTTAAATTACCTAAAATATCTACAAACCATAATTTAACAATTTGGATATTATTCTCTTGTATTAAGTT
>CACZKQ010000157.1 GCA_902781765.1 uncultured Elusimicrobium sp.
AAATGACTAAAAGCGTAACCGGTGATTTGCGGATTTTTTCGGGTAATGCGAATATTGCGTTAGCTCAAAAAATTGCAGAACACCTAAATATGGATCTTGGCAAACTGCGTGTGGAACGGTTTGCTGACGGAGAGATTGACGTACAAATTTTGGAAAGTGTGCGTGCGCACGATTGCTATATCATTCAGCCCACGTGCCCCCCGACCAATGAAAGTTTGATGGAATTACTCATTATGATTGATGCCTTCAAACGCGCCAGCGCCGGTAAAATTACAGCGGTAATCCCGTATTTTGGGTATGCCCGCGCGGACCGCAAAACTTCGGCACGCGTACCGATAACGGCTAAATTAGCTTCTAACTTGATTGCTACGGCCGGTGCGGACCGGGTAATGACGCTTGATTTGCACGCGGGTCAAATTCAGGGATTTTTTGATATTCCGGTGGATCACTTGCGCGCTCGCGGTGTGTTTTTAGATTATTTCAAAGATTTTGACCGCAAAGATTTAGTGGTCATTTCGCCGGATGTAGGCGGGGTAGAACGTGCCCGTAAGTTTGCCGCGCGTATGGACGCCGGGCTTGTAATTATTGATAAACGCCGCCCGAAAGCCAATGAAGCCGTTGTATATAACGTTATCGGAGACGTGGAAGGGAAAACGGCAATTATTTTTGATGATATTGTGGATACTGCCGGCACGCTTACAACCGTTGCCCAAAAAATAAAAGAACGGGGTGCTAAAGAGATTTATGCCGTTTGTACGCATGGTCTTTTATCGCGCAACGCGATGGACCGTATCAACAAAAGCGAAATTAAAAAATTGGTCATTTCCGATTCGTTACCGATTCGCGATTTAGGACCGAAAGTAGAAGTATTGTCTGTATCTTATTTGCTAGCGGACGCGATTAAGCGTAACCACGACGGTCGCTCTATTAGCGATATGTTTAATTAAAATTTTAAATTAGTTGGAGGAAACAAAAAAAAAAAGTAAGTATTCAAGCCACTTCCCGCGAAGGGATCGGCGTAAAAGGGACCCTCTCCCAAATTCGTGCGGAGAAAAAAGTTCCGGCCGTATTGTACGGCGGCCATAAAGAACCCGTCAGCATTACCGTTAGCGCAAAAGATTTGGATAAAATCGTAAAAGCCGGTAAAAATACCTTGATTGAAATTTCCTTGAACGGAGCTGCAGAACTTGCGCTCGTAAAAGAAATTCAATATCATGCTGTAACCGATAATTTCATTCATGCTGATTTTCAACGCGTAAGCATGAAAGACAAAATGGACGTCGTCGTTCCGCTTAAATTGGAAGGAACACCTGCCGACGTGGCCAACTATGGTGCTATTATTGAACACATTTTACGCGAAATTGAAGTACGCGCTTTGGTGAGTGCTATTCCGCATGAAATCGTGTTAGATATCACTCCTATGACCATTAACAAAGGTATCTTAGCGGGCGATATTAAATTACCGGAAGGTGTAGAACTTATTACCGATAAGGAAGCCCCGGTTGTACACTTGGCTATCCCGAAAGATGATACTCCGGCCCCGGCTGCCGCTGCTGCTGATGCCGCCGCTGCTCAACCGGAAAGTTCGTCTACCAAAGGTAAAAAAGACGAAGAAGGCAATTTGGCTAAAGACGCCGCTAAAAAATAAACTATGCAATATCTCCTGGCGGGGCTGGGAAACCCCGGTTCCCAATATGCGCGTACGCGCCACAATGCCGGTTTTCGGTTGGTGGACGCAGCGGCAAAAAAGTGGGGAGCTGAGTGGAAATCCTGGAAAGACCTGGGGGAATATGCAAAAGTTAACGTGGGTGGACACGACGTGTTTTTGTTAAAACCCACTACCTATATGAATGAATCGGGCCGGGCTGTTAGCAGCTTGGCCCGGTTCTATAAAATTCCGCCGCAAAACTGCATTATTTGTTTTGATGAAGTCTCGCTGGAAACCGGTAAACTACGCTTTCGCAAAAACGGCTCTGCCGGCGGTCAAAAAGGGATGAAAAGCGTCATTGAGCAGTTAGGTACGCAAGACATTCCGCGCTTGCGTTTAGGCATTGGTCCTAAACCGGAAAAATTTGATTTAGTAAGCTTCGTATTAGGGAAATTCTCTTCCGAACAAGACCCGCTTGTAGAACAAGCCGCCGCGCGTGCGGCGGATGTGTTGGAAATCTATTTTACGCAAGGCGCGGACCGCGCCATGAACGTGTGTAATCAATAACATTTATTCTTTAGGACTACAAAGCCCTAAAGAGGGTGTAGTGGAATTATTTTTTCCCGATAAGCGCGTAAAACTCATCTTCGGTCAGTACAGGCACGCCGAATTCTTGGGCCTTTTTG
>CACZKQ010000158.1 GCA_902781765.1 uncultured Elusimicrobium sp.
AGTGGAACCGGTAAAGGAAGAATTGGAACAACCGCCTTGCGTGTTGGCCTCGCAACGGCCGCCGTGCGTAACGATTAAATTACTCGTATTGTAATAGGTAATGGGCACCGTGCTGAAAGAGCCGTCCGAAGGTTTCCCTTCCAAAATATACGCGGTGTATCCTTGTCCGCTAATGCTCCCATTGCCGATTTTTAAACCGTCCAATTCATCGGCACATAGCCAATTCGCATCCTCATCACCGGTCTTGGCCTCACAATGTATGTTGTTGGAAAAATTATCACTGTGCAGTTGATACATTACATAACGGACATTCGGATTTTTGGTATGGTGGGCTACCACAAATTTATAATCGGGCTCCACTCCCAAGGAGATTTCTACTTGGGAAGAGTCTTGCGGCATAGATACGTCCAAATCTTCCGGATGAGTGGCATACGTCCCGCGAGATAAATAATACACCTCTTGCGCTTGCAACAAAGCTTTGGCACTGGCAGCTACCGTGCCGAAACGGCTTTTCATCACAGCATGCTGATACCACGGAACAGCCACACTGGCCAACACGCCAATCACCAACATTACTACTAATATTTCAATCAATGTAAAACCTGTTTTTATCGTTTTTTCTTGTCCAAATAGCATAGATATATGTCCTCTTTTTTTATTTTACAGAATTTGGGGGGCTTTTGCAAAAAAGGAAAAGATTTACAAATCGTAGTAATTTGTTATAATTTAAAAAGCAAAAAATTCACATTAAAAAGGAACAAGTGGAAAAACAAAAATGTACGAACCGTTTGTAGCCAAAGAGATCTTCCTTACCAAAGGGATCGGACGTCACAAAGAAAAACTGGCCAGTTTTGAAGAGGCCTTGCGCGATGCGCACATCGCGCCGTTTAACATTGTACCGGTGTCCAGCATTTTCCCGCCCGGATGCAAATTGATTCCCGCCGCAAAAGGGGTCAAACAACTTAAACCCGGGCAGATTTTGCATTGCGTCATCAGCCGCAACACCAGCAACGAATATCGCCGTATGATTGCGGCGTCTGTAGGTGTGGCTATCCCCAAAGACGGCAAAAACAACTACGGTTATTTGTCCGAGCACCACAGCTTCGGCGAAACCGATAAACAAGCCGGCGACTACGCCGAAGACTTGGCCGCTTTAATGCTTTCCACCACGCTGGGTATTGATTTTGATAACGATACCACGTGGGATAAAAAAGAAGAAATTTGGAAGATGAGCGGCAAGATCGTCCGCACCACCAACATCACGCAATCTGCTATCTGCGTAGACGGTATGTGGACCACGGTATTAGCCGCGGCTGTATTTGTCAAATAACACACGGTAATTTTGTGAGCGAAGACAACGTACAGATTGATAAGTTTATGGGGCTGGAGAGCAAAACAAGCTCTCTGCCCCTTTGTAAATTCGCGGTCGTGCCGGTGCCGTTTGAAAAAACGGTCTGCTACGGGCACGGTACCGCCAAAGGCCCCGCCGCCGTGATTGAGGCCTCTACCCAAATTGAACTTTGGGACGAAGAAACTAAAACCGAGACGTGGGAACTGGGTATCAACGCGCAATCCGCTATCAACTGCAAGGGCTCTACCAACACCGTTTTCAAAAATATTGATAAGACCGTTCGCAACCTCATGCAATATAAAGCGATTCCGTTTTATATCGGTGGGGAACACACCGTCACGCAAGCGTTAGCGCAACCGTATATTGAAAAATATAAAAACTTGAGTATCTTGCACTTTGACGCCCATGCCGATTTGCGCCCGACGTTTGAAGGAACGCCCAAAAGCCACGCGTGTGCGTTATATCCGGCGTCGCGCCAAGTCAAAGTAGTGCAAGTGGGCATCCGCAGCGTAGCCAGCGAAGAAAAACAATTCTGCAACGCGGGCAACGTAACCACGTATTTAATGCACGAACACCGCGACATTAAAAAACTAATTCCGCAAGTCCTAAAAAAGCTGACGGACACCGTTTATATTACCATTGACGTAGACGGTTTTGATCCGTCGGTCATTCCGGCCACGGGCACCCCGCAACCGGGCGGATTTATGTGGTACGAAGCGTTAGATTTATTCCGCGAAGTCATCAAGCATAAAAAGATTGTGGCTATTGATGTAGTGGAAGCGTGTAAACGCAATGCGGACACCATTACGGAGTTTAACGTATCTAAACTGATTTACCGCTTAATGGGATATCTGGCACTTAAAGACCAAAAGAAGAAATAAAA
>CACZKQ010000159.1 GCA_902781765.1 uncultured Elusimicrobium sp.
ATCCGGGCGGTTACGACCCGGTTCCGTAAGAGCTTGTTCATCCCTTGTTTTCCGTAGTCCGGCTGCTTGGCAGCTTGGAATGACCTTGGGAGTTTGAATGAACAGACAATTCCTTATCACATTGATGTTGTTTTTATTGATTGTTACCGGCTATAATCAATTTGTAGCCCTTCCCCGTGAGCGTGCTGCCAAACAAGCAGCTGAAGAACAACTCAAAGCTCAGCAAGCGCAAGAATCAACAGCTTTAGCTACACGGCTCTATCAAGAAAAATCCACCCCAAAACCGGAAGAACTGATTCGTATTTCCTTACCGCAAGCGGATGTTACTTTTTCGTCCAAAGGGGCTGGTATTAAAACCTACTTATTCAAGGACGATTTAGGTAATGTGGATTTGACCCCCTATGAAGGAATGGGTTATTTTGCCACGTTGCCGGAAGTAGATTTTCAGGAAGTTTCTCGTACGCAAAATTCCATCACTTTTGCAGGCGAAATTACAAAAGGTTTAACGGTTACTAAGACTTATACCTTTAATCGGGACGGAATTAACCAAGTAAATATTGCTTTCCATAATAAAACAAATAAGGAAATGGCTATTGAGGCTTGGAAATGGAATTTTGGTCCCGGCCTGGCAACGGTCAAAAGTGAAATGAAGGACAATGAACGTGAATCTAAGGCTGTTTATTTAGTGCAAGAAGAAGGAAAAAAGAAACCGACTTTGGAAACGTTTACTAAAACTTCTAAACAACCCACTTTACCTTGGACGTGGGCAGGCTTGGAGAACCGATATTTCTTGTCGGTGCTGATTCCGCAAGGTTGGAAGCCGGGCATGTTGACGGCAGATAAAGTTGTCATTGGGAAGCAAAAACGGATGTGGGGACTGTTTGGCGAGAGTGATTTGACGGGCCCGCAGCTTGCTATTGGGGTGGATGGAACCACTGTTGCTCCCGGCAGTAAAGTAGTCTATGAGTCTCAATTTTATTTTGGCCCAAAAGACTATAAGCTATTTTTAAAACTCCCCTATCATTTAGATAGAAGTATTGCTTTTGGTTTCTTTGGGGCGTTAGGAAAAATTGCGCGCAACGTGTTGGAAACTTTTTATGGCTGGACGGGAAATTACGGAATTGCCATTATCATGTTGACGGTTTGTTTACAGCTTATTTTGTTGCGTTTTACGTTGATGCAACTTAAATCAGCGGCACAAATGAGAAAAATTCAGCCCGAAATGAAACGAATTCAGGAAAAGTACAAAGGAAATCCGGAAGCTATGAACCGGGAAACACTCAACTTATATCGCAAATATAAAGTAAATCCGTTAGCGGGTTGTTTACCCATGCTTATCCAGTTGCCGATTTTCTTAGCATTATTCAATGCGCTTAGGACTTCCTGGGCATTACATGGGGCTAAATTTGTGTGGTGGATTACAGATTTATCTTCTAAAGATCCCTACTATATTTTGCCCTTGCTGATGGGTGCGGTAATGTTTTTACAACAACGTAGCTCTGTGCCTGCCGGAACGGATCCCGCCCAGGCTGCTATGTTTAAATATATGCCGCTTATTTTTACGTTGCTATTTATGAATTTTCCGTCCGGACTGGTGCTTTACTGGTTGACCAACAGTCTGCTCGTATTTGGAATTCAAACCTTTGTCAACCGAAAACTAGCGAAAGCCAATTAAGGAGATTTAATTATGCCACAAAAAATTAAAGTAGAAGGAAAAGAAGTATCTGAAGCTATTTCTAAAGGACTCAAAAAATTAGGTTTACGTCGTGATCAAGTAGAAGTTACCGTCCTCACATCACCCCGGAAGGGATTTTTGGGAATCGGGGCTCGTAATGCCGTGGTAGAATTACGGGCAAAACGGTGGAGTACGGCGGATTTGGATTCTCAAATTTACATGGACGTTCCTAAACGCAAATCTCGCGGCCGCGGCCGCAATAGCCGCAAAGAAAAAGGAGAAGGTACGTCCCACGTACGCAGAAATTCAAGGAAATTAGACCGTGTAGAACGTCGTGAAAAAACTCCTAAAGCTAATGAGAAACAGCTCCTTCCGAGTGAGCAAATTCAACATGCCATTATCCCGGAAAACTTAAAAGCGCCCATGCAAGAAGCCAAAGAATATTTGGAAAAAGTGCTTACACACATGGGAGTACAAGTAGAGAATTTGAACGTATGGTGGGACGAAAAACAACAACGTATTCTGCTTACATTTGATTGTGATC
>CACZKQ010000160.1 GCA_902781765.1 uncultured Elusimicrobium sp.
GGTTTCCCGGCGAGTTTTTCTTCGCGCATACGTTCAATGATAAGTACGTTTGCGTCAATGGCCATCGCCAGTGATAAAATCATACCGGCAATACCAGGAAGCGTTAAGGTGGCCGAGAAGTAACTCATGATCGCAACCGTTAAAATGAAGTTAAGCACTAAGGCAATATCGGAAATAATTCCGGCGGCTTTGTAGTAAATTGCCATAAAGAGTAAGATAGCAATTAAGCCATAGAACGAGGCCGATAAGCCGGATTTAATGGAGTCTTCTCCTAAGGTTGGGCCAATAGTCTTTTTCTCAATTACTTTGACCGGAGCAGGTAACGCACCAGCTTTTAAGACAATTGCCAAATTACGGGCTTCTTCGGGGGTAAACGTGCCGGAGATGCGGCCGTCTTTAGTAATGCGCGATTGCACCACCGGAGCGGATTGCACTGTATTATCTAATACAATAGCAAGCTGTTTACCGATATTGGAACCGGTTAATTGCCCGAATTTTTTGCTGCCTTCAGCATTAAAAGAGAAGGAAACTTCCGGATATCCGTTTTCGCCCATCATCACGACGCGTGCATTTTCCAAGTCCGCACCGGTAACGCTGGCTGTATCCGTAACCACGCTATAACCGCCGTCTTTGTTGCGCATAACTTGATAACCTTGCGGTACAAGCGCGGCGATTTCGGGCGCTAAACGGCCTTCGTCGTCAAACGGCTTTTCGGTCATTTCTAATTTTTCAATGGCTTTTTGGGCAGCGGAAGTATCATTTTTTACAATGCGAAATTCCAACATAGCCGTTTTGCCAATCAGTTCTTCGGCGCGTTGCGGATTGGAAACACCCGGCAGTTGCACCATGATCCATTTATCACCCTGTTTGGTGATAGATGTTTCTGCAAGACCGTATTGGTCAATGCGGTTGCGGATAATTTCAATCGCGCGAGCCATTGCTTCATTAAGCGGCTCTTTGGTGTTGAGTTTCGCTACTTCCAGCTCCAAGAGCAGACTAGAACCGCCACGTAAATCGAGGCCCAGGTTTAGCATGCGTTTGGGGCGTTCGCCCAAGGTATCTAATTTTTCGCGTTCAGCAAGCGGTTTAGAATACCATTTATAGTTGGGGTAAATTAAATACAACGACCCGAGTAAAATGGCAATAATAATTCCCCATTTTACGGCAAGTTTGTTTGACATTACTTAGCTCCTCCTTCTTTGCCTGCCGAAGCCTGCAAATCGTTTACAATTGCTACAATGGCGGTTTTGAGTACGGTTAGTTTTACACCTTCCGACACTTTCACTTCCAATGTATTATCTTTAAAACCAACGACAGAACCGACAATTCCGCCGGGAATGATGACTTGATCGCCTCTTTGCAACATGTTTATTTTGCTGAGTAATTCTTGCTCGCGCTTTTTTTGACTGCGCGCCGGCATGAAAATCAGCATAACGAACATCACTGCCATTAGGATCAGCCAAAGCATTCCGCTTCCTTGTGCTGCTTGTTCCATAATAAATCCTCCAATGAGATATGAAAATACATCATCTATTTTAGCATATTTTACGCCGGGCGAGTAGAGGAAAATCTACAGTAAGAAAGTAGCGATAAGATCTAAAAGCGGCTTATCTTCCGGGCGCGTGGAATTTAACGGGACGACGCGCTTTTCATTTTCCGTCGTAATAACGGCGTAATCGTCTTTAATGTCAAACACACTGCGCGCGGCATTTTGGTCAAATAAGCTGTGGCCGAACATTCCTTGCGGCGGTTCTATGCCCATTACATCTAACACCGTCGGCGCAATATCCAGCTGGCTAGCCAAGGGGTTAGCCGTTACCGTGGCGGAAATTTTGTTTTTGGTAAGTATAATAAACGGCAGATTATCGTACTCCTGTTTAAAAGGACTAAACAACTCCGGCGTCATCATATTGGAATAAGAGGGATGGTCGGGCATAATCAAAACGAGTGTTTTTTCGTCCCACAATCCGCGTTCTTTAAGTCCGCTTAAAAACCGCTCCACATCTTGCCCGAAACGCGCAAATGCACGCGGGAGCGTAGGCGTGTCGTAGTATTTGTGGTCAGGATTCAGCGCCCCAGAGAACTGTCTTATCCAAATCACTCTGCCGTAGTGGTCGCCGTCATACTTGTTCCATCCGCC
>CACZKQ010000161.1 GCA_902781765.1 uncultured Elusimicrobium sp.
TACCAACGGCAAACCCAGCTACCAGCACACCCGCCGTAATATGTACGCCAACAGCCCGGAATGCAAAATATAGCACTAAAATCGTAAACAACCAATCCGCACAAACATAACTAATGGTCCACGTCATTTTTTTCTTCTTTTTATGAATTAGCGCAATTCCCTCATCTAATTGGTCCATAAAATTATCATAATGGCCTTTGGGAATCAAAGCTCCAAACACATGAAAAAGAATTTTATTAAGCAACTGGAACGTTCGGCGTACCCCTTTAAAGCGCCATTCATCATTGAATAAGAATGCAGTAATTACGACACAAACCACACACATCACCACAATTAAAAGGAAATTTTTAAGTAATTGTAAAGTCGTTGCGGACGAATTAAAGAGCATTAAAATAGAGCCTTGCAAAATAATAACAGCAAGCACAAAATACAAAAGCACGGTAATTACGATACTGGCCGTTACACACGTACCGAACGGCACGCGGCGGCGGTTGAGCAAATGGGCACGCAACGCAAAACCGCTTGCCCCCAGGGAAGAAATCACGTAATTCACTGTCGTAGAAACAAGCGCAATTCCAATGGCCGCCCCTTTACCAATCCGGCGGCCCATCACGCGCAAAATCTCATACAAACTCATACCCATGGACACATAAATCATCACAGAGGATAACACCGATAAAAATAAATATCGCGTTTGCACAGTTTGCCAAATTTTAACAAAGCTATCCTTGGACTGGTAAATCATAATTGCCAAGAGCCCTAAAGAAAGCAAAATACCCAAAGCATATAAGGCATATTTAGTAGATTTTTTCACGCGCGCGTACCTCAACTTTTTACTTTATAAATTATATAATTTATTTAAGCTAAAAATACAATTTACTGCGAATTTTTTAAGGCAGGAAAACAGTCTATGAAAACAATTAAAGTAATCGGCGCAAAAGGCCACAACTTAAAAAATATTACGGTAGAAATTCCCAAAGGGAAAATGACCGTCGTTACCGGGCTATCGGGCTCGGGCAAAAGTTCGCTTGCGTTTGACACCATTTACGCCGAAGGCCAACGCCGCTACGTGGAGAGTATGTCGGCCTATGCGCGGCAATTTTTGGAACTGATGGAAAAACCCGATGTAGAACACATTGAAGGACTTTCCCCCGCCATTTCCATTGAACAACGCAACCCCTCTAAAAACCCGCGCTCTACCGTGGCTACCGTAACGGAAATTTACGATTATCTGCGTTTACTGTTTGCGCGCGTAGGCCACCGATACTGCCCGCAATGCGGCCGGCCGGTGGAAACATGGAGCGTGCAGGGAATCGCGCAAGATATTCTCAAAAAATTTACGGATAAAACACTCTACATTTTAGCCCCGGTAGTCCGCGGCCGCGCCGGAACATACGAAGAATTATTTGCCAAATTTAAAAAAGACGGCTACGTCAAAGCGCGTGTCAACGGTGAGGTGATTACGCTAGACCACGTTCCCTCGCTGGAGCGTTACAAAAAGCATACGATTGAACTGGTCGTAGACGAATTTTACGTAGATGAATTTGACCGCGAACGCTTGGTGGAAAGTTTGGAAAGCGCGCTCAAATACGCCAAAGGGCTCGTGCATATTTTGGAAACAAGCGGCAAAAATCCGGTAGATTTTACATACAGCGAAAGCAATGCCTGCGCGCAATGCGGCATTGGGTTTAGCGAACTGGAACCGCGGCTCTTTTCGTTTAATTCCCCCTACGGTGCGTGCCCGGATTGCAATGGGCTTGGCGTAAAAATTGAAGTGGACGAAGCACTTGTCGTGCCGGACCCGAATTTAGCGATTAACCAAGGCACCATTGAAGCGTGGGATAACCCGGTTACTACGCGCACCCACCGATGGAAAACGTCGTGGAGCGGCTACTATTACGACATTTTAAAACAAGTCTGCCGACAAAACAAAATCAAAATGAACGTACCATGGAAGCAACTGCCCAAAGCGCAGCGCGATTTGCTTTTGTACGGCACGGGCGGCGCGAGACAATATCGCGGGTCAGATGTCGCTGTTTGACGAGCTTGGCGCAGGCACCGACCCTGTTGAGGGCGCGGCGCTTGCAATAGCTATACTTGAAAAGCTGAGAACCCGTCACGCAAAAATCGCCT
>CACZKQ010000162.1 GCA_902781765.1 uncultured Elusimicrobium sp.
TCCGTTTCAAATAAGGGTATAGGTAAGCCGTCTAAACTGCAAAGTGCCGTTTCCAACACCAAAGCGGGGGAAACGTTGCGGTTTAAACTGCGTTTATAATTTTCAAATTGTTGTAAGGTTTTAGCGTAGCGGCGTTGCGAGTTGTCGTCTTGGGCGTTGGTCCATGCCGTGTGCAGTACTTGCAAAAGCACGTCCAACACGGCTTGGGCCTCTTGGCGTGCCGTTACAAGTGTGCGGGGTAAACCGGCTACCACCGCGGCCGGACCTTGCGGGCTGCAACCGCGCGGACCTAACCCGGCTTCTTGCAATAAAGAGAGTGCGCCGTCGGCTTTTAACGCGCCGGAAACAGAGCCCGCACTATATTGGGCGCATAGAGAGGGGTTTTCGGTCGCCAGTTGGTTGTCTTGTAAAATTTTTTCCACATTTTCTTGTGATAGCGGTGTAAACGCAAGCGGCTGACAGCGCGACAAAATGGTGCGTAACATAGCTGTACGTTTGGAAGTAATCAAAATCCACACGGTTTTTTGCGGCGGTTCTTCAATAAATTTAAGTAACGCGTTAGCGGCTCCTTTTTCCATGGTTTGGGCCGCATCAATAATAAGGACTTTATACCCGCCGCCCACAGACTTCTGCTGTGCTTTAGCGGTAACGTTGCGGATGGTGTCAATTTTGATGTGTTGTTGCTTGGCGAGTTCTTTTTCCAGTTCTTCTTCGTAAGAATTGGACTCAAAATCTTTTTTAATTTCCAACCTGGCCTGATACAAAAAATCGGCAAATACGACGTCCGGGTGGGTGTGTTGGCTGATGGCTTTGCAGTTTGCGCACACGCCGCACGCTTCGCCTTGGGTGCGGGCTTGCGGGTCTAAACAGTTTAAGGCCTTAGCAAACTCCAACGCGGTTTTGGCTTTACCTACGCCCGCCGGGCCGTAAAACAAAAAAGCCCCCGGCACGCGTCCGTTTTTAACGAGCGTTTTTAAATAATCGGTGGCTTTTTGTTGGCCTAAAATATCAGCTAACGGCATACTTAAATTTGGTGTTTGTTTAACAGTTGGCGCACTTGGACTTGGATGTCGTTAATGTGTTTGTCGGCATCTACCAAATAAGCGTTGGGGGTGCGTTGGATCATATCCAAATATCCCTGACGCATTTTTTGGCGGAACGCAAGGTCTTCCTGCTCCAACCGATCGGAAAATAAATATTCGCCGCGTTCGGTAAAATACTTGTCTGACATTAAAAAAACAAGCGTTAGATCGGGCGTGAGCCCCAGCGTGGCGATTTTATTAAGCGTATCAATAATTTTTAAATCAATGCCGCGGCCGTACCCTTGATAAGCACAGGTGGACATGGTGTAGCGTTCGCAAATGACGGTTTTGCCGGCTTCCAACGCGGGCAAAATTTTCTCTTGCGTGTGTTGGGCGCGGGATGCCTCGTACAAAAATAGCTCGGCCATGGGGGTAATGTTTACGCCCGGCTCTAAAACCATTTGCCGGATGCGCTCGGCGGTATCTGTGCCGCCCGGCTCGCGGGTTAACAATACGTCTTTGCCCTGTTCAATCAAGTAATTGATGAGCAGTTTGGCTTGCGTAGATTTGCCACAGCGGTCCGGCCCTTCTAAGACGATAAATTTTCCTTTCTTCATGCAAGTCCTTCTTGGGAAGTAATAATTTGTAATTGGGGTTTTGCGGGCAGTTGCCATCCGTTTTGGGAGTTTTGAATAAGCGTGTCCAATTTCCCTTGTGCCTGCAAAATAAAATCAATAATTTCACGGTACGCGCCGTCGCCCCCGACGCGGGTGGTTACCAAGTGGGCCGCCTCTTTTACTTGCGGCACGGCGTTAGCTACCGTGGCCGCAAAGCCGACTTTTTTAAGTAGCGGTAAATCGGTAATATCGTCGCCGATGTAGGCAATTTGGTCCGGGGTTAAATTCTCGCGCTTTAAAATATCTTCTAAAGGGCCGAGTTTGGATAAAAAACCTTGATAAATATAGGTATAACCGAGTGCGCTTGCGCGGTGAACGGTTGTTTCGTGGCGGCGTCCCGTGATGATACCCAACGTAATGCCCGCTTGGCGGCATAAAATAGCGGCGATGCCGTCTTGCGTGTTAAAAGATTTAAATTCTT
>CACZKQ010000163.1 GCA_902781765.1 uncultured Elusimicrobium sp.
CTCATGCGGCTTTGGAGTTCAAAAATACCTTTATCAAAATCCATGGTAATTGTAGTAGGATAGAGTTGTTGCGGCGATGCACTGCCGCCCACCGCTTGTCCGTTGGCATCCAACAGCGTTAAAATAAAATTGCCTTTGCCGTTATCTTGCGTAATGTTTTGCGCACCAATACGGTAAAATGTTTTCATTTCCAGTTGGTTGGCGGTCTCGGTCGCGGAGCTTTCCCAGGGTTTATCGTTTTCGGTTTTGATGAGTTTTAGCGTACCCGGCGTCGTTCCGGCATCTTTGAGCCACTCCCCGCGCGTATTGCGGTAGTCCACCGCAATCACGCTTTGCGCCGTAATCGTGCGTTTAAATTCAATTGTTCCGCGCGCGTAATCTACCGTATAGTCCACCCCGCGGGTGAGCCGTTCCCATTGGGCTTGATACGGCACCGTGCCCAAATAATCGGTAGCGGTAGCGTCCACAGGTACAAATGTGTTGGAAGTGGTGTTACTGTTTAAATAAATTTCTTCGCTGCCCGCAGAGATGTTACCAAAATTCGTGTTCCAGTCGGTATATGCGGCGGTATCAGTCATGGGGTGTATATTCCCCCCGAATGTTAAATCATAATACGTTCGCCGTATATACGAAGCATCTGCAATAGACACAATTTCTTGTACGCTTCCTCCTACGAATTGCTTTTGTTTACTCGTACCTTTTGTTTGCGAACCGATTAAATACAAGTTTGCGTTTTTATGCTGCAAATGCATCTTAGCCCCAAACAACTGTTTTTCGTAAGCAATAAATTCAGTAGAAGGAAGCGCTAAATTGATATCCCCAAATTCCGCCGATTGCACTAGTTCACCCGGTTTTCCACGATAAGCTACCGAAAGTGTTTTTTCTTCTTCCCGTTGATCGTCATAGTCAATATCTACAAACACGCGGTCCACAATTTTACCCTGCATTTTAAGCTGCAATTCTTGGGCCATTTCGGTAGTATGTTGGTTACGGGCAGTAACATCGTTATTGGCGTCCTGTTTGTATTTTTTAGCCGCCATTTTAAGCCCCAGTACGTACCGGCCGGTTAACGCAATACTGGTACCGTATAAGGGTAATGACAAAGTGGGGTTTAAAAGTGTTAAATCGGGAATAGGCTCCGGCTCTTTGTCTAGCGCGTAAGCCCCGTCTACGGACGTAACCGCCTGACGCCAAAAAGAATCGGTATATTTTAACAGCTCAGCATCATCCGGCGGATCCTCTAAGGTTAGTTCACGCTCACGTTGGGCAGCTTGTTCCTCTTCAAAGATAGCATATTTACTTTTGTCCACAAGCGAGTACGGCAAATCGTCCGCCCCCCAAACAGGAGCCGCAACGGTTTGCAACAGTACCGCTAAGGCGACAAACAACCTCAGCATTTTCATAGGACGGAAAAATACCTCATTATTTCATTCTATAAAATTTGTGCATGAACAACTGTTTATTTTCAGACTCTTTTCCACCCAACGCTTATATTTTGTTAGAATAAAGGATATGCGTATTAGCATCTTTACCCGTTATATTGCCAAAAGTTTGCTCACTTTTTTTGCCGGAGTGGTGGGTGTTTTGACGTTTGTAATTTTGATGAACCACTTTATCAAAGTGGTGGGGATGGCAATGGAATATGGCACCGGGTTGTGGTGGATTATTTCTTCCCTGTTGAGTATTTTGCCGGATGTATTTTGTTTAAGCGCGCCTATGGCTTTTCAAATTGCGGTACTTTTAACGCTAACCAACATGAGTGAACAAGGCGAGTTAATTGCGTTGCGTGCCGCGGGGTTCTCGTTTCAGGAAATCGTCCGGCCGCTTCTTTTTTGTGCCGTTACATTATCTGTTATTTTGGTGATTATGGGTAACTGGCTGACCCCAAAAAGCTATAAAAATTTCTTAAACCGCCGGGAAGAAGCGTACAGTAAAATTACCAAAGTAACTTTAGAACCCCGTACTTTTATGAACTTAGGTGAATGGGACCTTTACGTAGAAGAACTTGATCCCAAAACTAATACGGCTAAGCAAATTCACCTTATCCGTAAGAATGATGACGGAGCTTTAAGCACTAAAGTAAATGCCGCCTCCGGCCGGATTAT
>CACZKQ010000164.1 GCA_902781765.1 uncultured Elusimicrobium sp.
TAACCCACTTGTCCTTGCCCAAAACCACGTTAGAGTCTCACAATGCTTCCAACATTTTTTTTTTTTTTTTCTATGGGCTTGGATCGGACGGTACCGTCGGTGCCAACAAAAACACCATGAAAATTATTTCTGCCAACGGTTTCTGCGCACAAGGTTACTTCGTGTACGATTCCAAAAAATCGGGCTCGATGACCACCTCGCACATCCGCTTTGGCAAAGAATATATCCGCGCCCCATACCTTATCCAAGCGGCGGACTTTATCGGCGTGCATATGTTTGACTTCTTGGAAAAATACGATGTGCTCGGCAAAGCCAAAAAAGGCGCTACCGTTTTAATCAACTCGCCGTATAACGCCGAAGAAGTATGGAATCACTTAACCGCGGAAGTACAACAAATCATCATTGACCGCCAATTAAAAGTCTATGTGATTGATGCTTCCGAAATTGCTTTAAAAACCGGTATGGGTTCCCGCACCAACACCATTATGCAAACCGCATTTTTCGGTATTGCGGGCATAATCCCGACGGAAAAAGCCATTGCCGACATCAAACACGCCATTGAAAAAACCTATTCCAAAAAAGGGGAGGAAGTTGTGCAAAAGAACTACAAAGCCGTAGATGCGGCTTTGGCGGGACTTCAAGAGGTGAAATATCCTTCCAAGGTAACTTCCACCTTGCATACCAAAGCCCCCGTTCCGGCCGATGCTCCGGCGTTTGTAAAAGACGTCTTGGGCGAAATGATTGCCGGCCGCGGCGATAACTTGCCGACCTCTAAAATGCCGGAAGGCGGCGTGTACCCGACGGGTACCACCCAATACGAAAAACGCAACATTGCCATTATGGTTCCGGCGTGGGATCCTAATACGTGTATCCAATGCGGTTTCTGCTCTATGGTGTGCCCGCACGCGGCTATCCGCATTAAAGCGTACGACGCCGATGCACTCAAAAATGCGCCGAAAACCTTTAAATCTGCCGACGGCAAAGCCGACCTCGCCGGTAAAAAATTCACCGTGCAAGTAGCGGTGGAAGACTGCACCGGCTGCGGCGCGTGTGTATTTAACTGCCCGGCGAAAAACAAAGAAAACCCGGAAAAGAAAGCCATTAACATGGTACACCAACTTTCCGTGCGCGAAAACGAAATTGATAACTACGCTTTCTTCTTGGGCCTCAAACAAGCCGCTGTAAACACGAAGAAAGAAAGTGTCAAAGGTTCTCAAATGAGAAAACCCTTGTTTGAGTTCTCCGGCGCGTGCGCGGGCTGCGGTGAAACCCCGTATGTAAAACTCTTAACGCAATTATTCGGCGACCGCTTGGCCGTTGCTAACGCCACGGGCTGCTCGTCCATTTACGGCGGCAACTTGCCCACCACCCCCTATTGCCAACGTGAAGACGGCAAAGGACCGGCGTGGGCCAACTCGCTCTTTGAAGACAACGCCGAATTTGGGTTGGGTATGCGCCTCGCGTTTGACCAACTCAATCACGACGCTAAAGCCCTTTTGGAACAAGCCAAACAAGATGAAAACTTCAAAGCCCATACGGCCTTGATTGACGCTATTTTGACGGCTGACCAAACGACCGATGCGGGCGTGGAAGAGCAACGCAAACGCGTAGCCGAACTGAAAACTATTTTAGAAGGCGGCGCGAAAAAAGGTTGCGAAACTTGCAAACGCCTGTTAAGTTTGACCGATTACCTCATCCGCAAATCTGTGTGGATCTTGGGCGGTGACGGTTGGGCCTACGATATCGGCTACGGCGGTTTAGACCACGTTTTGGCCAGCGGCAAGAACATCAAAATCTTGGTGTTAGATACCGAAGTGTACTCCAACACCGGTGGTCAAATGTCTAAAGCCACGCCGTTAGGTGCTAAAGCTTTGTTTGCCGCGGGCGGCAAAACGATGCCGAAAAAAGACCTGGGTATGATTGCCATGACGTACGGCAACATCTACGTTGCGCAAGTGGCTATGGGTGCGAATATGAACCAGACCATCCAAGCCCTCGCGGAAGCCGATGCTTACGACGGCCCGGCCTTGGTAATTGCCTACTCGCACTGTATCGCCCACGGGATTGATATGTCCAAAGGTATGGG
>CACZKQ010000165.1 GCA_902781765.1 uncultured Elusimicrobium sp.
TCCCTTTACTGCTGCCGGAAGACATCACCGACACTTTGCCTTGTGCATGCACAAAACAAGCCAGCAAAAGAAAAACCGTCACTAATCCCAGAATACGTTTCATAGCCTTATAACGGGCCCGGCTATTATAGATATAGCCGGGCTAAAAACACTTATTCTAAAACAATCTTATAATCTTCCCACGCAAGTTGCGGATCTGCCTGAATCTTCAGGGCGCGGTGAATATTTTGCTCAATGTCATCTTGGCGTTGTTTAATCGCTTCCGCCAACACCGGATGTAACACAATCCGCAAATTCCCACCGGGACGGCCATTAGTCAGATCGTAAATCTCGCGCTGAATTTTAATGCGCATACTCTCGGCAGATAATACGCGGCCGGATCCATGACACTGTGGGCATTCTTCGCTAATAAAGCTACCCGTACTGGCCCGTTTGCGTTCCCGGGTCATTTCCACAAGCCCTAACCGAGTAATCGGCAAAATGCGGATTTTAGCGCGGTCGCCATGCACGGCTTGCGCCAAGGCTTCTACTACGCGGTGGCGGCTGGAAGCTTTTCGCATATCAATAAAGTCAATTACGATAATCCCCCCGATATTGCGTAAACGCAACTGGTGGGCTATTTCGCCAGCGGCCTCAATGTTAGTCTGCGTAACGGTTTCTTCTTGCGATTTATTCCCTGTAAATTTACCGGTATTTACATCAATTGCACAAAGCGATTCCGCTTCTTGAATGATGATACTTCCCCCATTAGGAAGCGGCAATTTAGTCTTGCGTAAATTATCAATTTCCGGTTCCACATTGTATGCTTCAAAAATGGGTGTTTTACCTTTGTAAAGTTTTACGCGGTCTGCCAAATCGGGCGAGTTTTTCTCCACAAAATCACGCACACGCTCATAATCCTTTTTGTTATCTAACATGTACACTTTTGCATTTTCGGAGAACACATCCCGCGCCACCTGGAGTACAGCATCCATATCTTCATGAAGTAGCCGCGGCGAATGTGAATTTTCAAATTTCTTAACAATAGATTGCCATTGACGGTATAAATATTTTACTTCGCGTTCCAATTCTTCTTTCGTTGCTTCTTCGGCTTCGGTGCGGACAATACATCCCATGCCGTTTAAATGTTTTTCCGCCAATTCTTGC
Source organism: uncultured Elusimicrobium sp. (assembly GCA_902781765.1). Classification (GTDB taxonomy): domain Bacteria; phylum Elusimicrobiota; class Elusimicrobia; order Elusimicrobiales; family Elusimicrobiaceae; genus Avelusimicrobium. The sequence goes on from CACZKQ010000165.1 coordinate 1,147, forward strand.
ATAATATCGTTAAGTTTATGACGTGCTTCGGAATTTTCAATATTTTTAGAAACACCCACAAACCCTTGATGTGGCGTTAATACCAAATAGCGGCCGGGCAACGTAACATCCATGGTTACTTTCATACCTTTGGTACTAATAGCATCTTTCACCACTTGTACCATCACTTCTTGCCCTTTATGCAGAACTTTGTCAATATTTTTCTTTTCGTTTCCAATCACATCCGAAATATACAGATACGCATTCTTTTCATACCCGATATTTAAGAACGCACTGGAAATCCCCGGAAGCACGTTTTCCACCGTACCTTTGTAAATATTTCCAACGATATTAAGTGCTCCGCGGCGTTCCCAAATCAGTTCATTGACTCTTCCATCTTCTAAAATAGCAATACGCGTTTCTTCAAACGAAGTATTTACCAATACTTCCACACTGGGAAGTCCTTCTAAATTTTTGCTCATTTAAAAATCCTCTCTTGGGGGTTTCCCCGGGTGCGGCTTATAAGTCGTGTAACTGGCCTTGTGAATCGCGCCATAACAAACATTGCCGCGTAAAACAAATACCATCTAACGTGAATACGTCCGCCTCCATTGGGATTTCAATCCCCAACCAAGAAGCAATCAACCACTCCGGCCGTATCCACTTGCCCTGTACGCATTGTAACGTACATAAAATTTCATCAGGCCCGCGTCTTCGTCCATCTACCAAATAAGGCGCGCCGTCTAATGTAAAGCTCAGGCCATTTTCAGCACGACGCGTAATCACAATTTGGTCTGAACCTATAAACGCTTCCCACTCCCGCCCTGATGCATTTAAACGGGAAAAATCCCCCTGCACCAGGTACCTGGCTGCGGCTGCCAAGTTCTGCACGGAAGGCAGCGGATAAGGTACACGCTCT
>CACZKQ010000166.1 GCA_902781765.1 uncultured Elusimicrobium sp.
TGATGATTCCGAACATGTATAAAATTGCCGGCGAACTCACCCCGACGGTTTTCCATGTATCCGCCCGCGCCATTGCCACCACCGCGCTTTCCATTTTCGGTGATCATTCCGACGTTATGGCCGTGCGCCAAACGGGTTGGGCCATGCTTTGTTCCGACAATCCGCAAGAAGCCATGGATATGGCCTTAGTTGCTCAAGCCTCCACGCTTCGCGCCCGCGTTCCTTTTGTACACTTCTTTGACGGTTTCCGCACCAGCCATGAACTCAACATGGTAGAACCGATTAGCAAAGAACAAATGAAAGAAATGATTGACGATAAGCTTGTGGCCGAACATAAAGCCCGCGGCTTAAACCCGGAACACCCAACCGTACGCGGTACGGCGGCCAACCCGGACGTCTATTTCCAAGCGCGCGAAGCCGTCAATAAATATTATAATGCCGTGCCCGGAATTGTAAAAGAAGAAATGGCCAAACTTGAAAAACTAACCGGCCGCCATTACGACTTATTCCAATACTTTGGCGACGAAAATGCTGAACGCTTAATCGTAATTATGGGCTCTGGCGCCGACGTAGCTCAAAACGCAGTGGAACTTATGAAAGGCGAAAAAGTGGGCGTACTTAAAGTAAAATTATTCCGCCCCTTCTCGATTGCCGATTTCATCAAAGTAATCCCGAACACTATTAAAAAAGTAGCCGTGTTAGACCGCACCAAAGAACCCGGTTCCTTGGGCGAACCTTTGTTCCAAGATGTTTGCGCGGCCTTCTTAACGGACGAAGCCAAAGCTAAATTTAAAGCTACCCCGCTTATTATCGGCGGACGCTATGGAATTGGCTCTAAAGATTTTACGCCGTCCCACATCAAAGCCGTATTTGATAACTTAGCCGCTAAAGAACCGGTGAAAGATTTTGTCGTCGGCATCAATGATGACTTGACGCACAAATCGCTCCCGGTTGCCAAATTGGAAACCAAAGCCGGGAATGATGTTTTCTCTGCCTTGTTCTACGGGTTGGGTTCTGACGGAACCGTCGGTGCGAACAAAAACACCATGAAAATTATTTCCGCCAACGGATTCTTCGCGCAAGGGTACTTCGTCTATGACTCTAAAAAATCTGGATCTATGACCACTTCGCACATCCGCTTCGGTAAAAAATACATCCGCGCCCCGTACCTTATTCAAGCGGCTGATTTTATCGGCGTACACATGTTTGACTTCTTGGATAAGTACGACGTGCTCGGTAGTGCTAAAGAAGGTGCTACTGTTCTTATCAACGCACCTTATTCCGCCGAAGAAATCTGGAATCACTTAACCGCGGAAGTACAAAAAATCATCATTGACCGCAAACTTAAAGTTTACACCATTGATGCTTCCGAAATTGCGCTTAAAACCGGTATGGGCAGCCGCACCAACACGATTATGCAAACCGCTTTCTTCGGTATTGCGGGCGTAATCCCGGCCGAAAAAGCTATCGAAGATATTAAACACGCCATTGAAAAAACCTATTCCAAGAAAGGCGAAGAAGTTGTACAGAAAAACTACAAAGCCGTAGATGCCGCTTTGGCGGGTCTGCACGAAGTAAAATATCCGGCTAAAGTTTCTTCCACCTTGCACACCAAAGCTCCGGTTCCGGCCTCGGCCCCGGCGTTTGTGAAAGATGTGTTGGGCGAAATGATTGCCGGCCGCGGCGACGCGTTGCCGACCTCTAAAATGCCGGAAGGTGGTGTATACCCAACAGGTACGACCCAATACGAAAAACGCAACATTGCCATCATGGTACCGCAGTGGGATCCCAATACGTGTATTCAATGCGGTTTCTGCTCCATGGTCTGCCCTCATGCCGCTATCCGCATTAAAGCATATGACGGCGAAGCGTTAGCTAAAGCACCGAAAACTTTTAAATCTGCCGACGGTAAAGCCGACCTCGCCGGTAAAAAATTCACCGTACAAGTAGCGGTAGAAGACTGTACCGGCTGCGGCGCGTGCGTATTTAACTGCCCGGCGAAAAATAAAGAAAATCCGGAAAAGAAGGCGCTC
>CACZKQ010000167.1 GCA_902781765.1 uncultured Elusimicrobium sp.
AAACATGTAAAGCAAAAATAGAAGAGGATTAGGAAATGGCAAAACAGTTACATGAAATTATGGTAGAGCAAGGAGCCTTGACGCCGGAACAGGTCAAGCGTGCTCAGCTATTTTCCAAGCAAAACAATGTGCCTTTAGCGGAAGCAATTCTTCGGTTTGGGTTTGCGACGGAAGAACAAGTAACCATAGCTTTGTCTAAACATTTTGCGATTCCCTACGCTTCAAAAGAAAACGGGATTTTAATCCCTGAAAAGGAGCAGAATCTACAGGAAATTATTCCGGAAAAATTTGCCCGTGAAAATATGGTTCTTCCGCTGTTTTTAGAGGAAGATAATTTAGCGGTTGCCGTGTTAGATCCAACCAACTTGTTTCTGTTAGAAAATATCAAGTTGATGTCCGGCAAGCAAATAAAACCGTTTATTGTCAGCAAAAGCCAGTTGTTAAACGTGATGGACTCCTTTTATTCCAATAAGAATTTGTTGGATGAAGTCATGAATGAAACGGTGCAACCTGCACAGGCGGAAGTAAGCGGATCAGAAGAAGATGTAGATGTAGACTCCGCCGGTTTTTTGGATTTAGATAAATTAGCTCCCAATACTTCGCAGTATGTAAAGCAGGTAAACGCTATTTTACGCCAGGCTATTACGGAACGTACCTCAGATATTCACTTGGAACTTTTTGATGAACGTGTATCGTTGCGTTTCCGTATTGACGGTTCATTGTATGAGCGTACGGCACCTGCAAAAGAAGCTGTAAATGCAATTATTTCCCGTATTAAAATTTTGTCTAAGCTGGATATTGCGGAAAAGCGTTTACCGCAGGATGGTTCGTTTACCATTCGTTATCAAAACCGTTCCATTGAAGTCCGTGTGTCAGTATGTCCGGCCGTATACGGGGAAAAGTTGGTGCTTCGTATTTTGGATAAAGGTACCAGCGAAATGAATATTGATAGACTGGGTTTTGAGCCGGAACAAAAAAGTGCCTTCTTGGAAGCCGCCAATTTACCGCACGGGCTTATTTTCTTGACAGGGCCTACCGGTTCAGGAAAATCTACCACCTTAAACGCGGTGTTAACTACAATTCGTACTCCGGAACTAAACTTCATGACGTTGGAAGACCCGGTGGAATATAAACTGGCCGGTATCAGTCAAGTGCAAGTAAAACCGGCCATTGGACTTACTTTTGCGGCTGGGTTACGTTCCTTCTTACGTCAGGACCCGGACGTTATTCTGGTGGGGGAGGTCCGTGATAATGAAACGGCCGAAGCTTGTTTAAAAGCTGCTCTTACCGGTCACTTGGTGCTTTCTACGTTGCACACAAACGAAGCGTTGGGGGCTGTTCCCCGTTTGATTGATATGGGAATGGAACCTTTCTTGTTGGCATCTTCTTTAGCGCTAGTAGCGGCCCAGCGTTTGATTCGTGTACTTTGTCCTTACTGTAAGGTACCGTATATGCCCGATCCGGCTATGATGGCGCGTATTATTCAGGAAGGACATTTTAACCCACAAGATCAACATTCGTGGACTTTCTTTAAATCGGTAGGTTGTCCGAAATGTTTTGGAACGGGATTTAGCGGCCGTCGTGCTATTTACGAAGTATACCGTATGTCTGAAGAGATGCGTAACATCATTTATAAGACACAAGATTTGGTGGATCTTAAAAAAGCGGCCATTAATTCCGGTGCGCTTAATTTGCGTGCCAATGGTTGGCGTAAAGTGATACGTGGCCAAACCACGATTGATGAAATCTTAAGTATTACAACGGCAGATGAGTAAGAAGTTTGTTATTTGATTAGCAAGAGGGTTTTATGCAGAAATATACATATTTAGTAAAAGATTCCAATGGAAAGACGCACAAAGGAACTGTTTCCGCCGATAACCGGGAAAAGGTTATTTTGGCACTACAAAATAAAGGGTACCTTGTGCTAGACGTTCACGAGGGAACGAGTGGGCTTTTTGGAGGCGGAAAACGTAAGCGAGGGGGGCGTGTTCCCGGGCACGTACTGGCTTTCTTTGCCGAACAGCTTTCT
>CACZKQ010000168.1 GCA_902781765.1 uncultured Elusimicrobium sp.
AATTACCGGATATTCAAATTTATAATTTTTACGAGCATTGTAAGAACTGTGCACAATCTCCGGCAGGGGGTGGGATATCCTGTTATGCAAAAACAACAAATTCCTACGCACAAAAACTATGTAAAAATTTAACAAATAAAAAAGTGCATGATGTCGGGTCCGGATCGGGAAGCAACAGCTATGTTGTGTATAAACTGGAGTAACCGCACTTTATTTCCATTTATTCCCCAAATATACTACAATATATAAGTATTAAGCGGACGAAGTCCGCGGCTGTTTTATTTTATCTAGGAGAGAACAAACCGAATATGGTAAAGAAAACCGTAAAAAAAGCGGCCAAAAAAACGACCGCTAAAAAAGCAGTAAAATACATCTACTCCTTCGGTGCCGGTAAAGCCGAAGGCAACGGAAAAATGAAAGAACTTTTGGGCGGTAAAGGCGCTAACTTGGCTGAAATGTCCGGCCAATTAAAATTGCCCGTCCCCCCCGGCTTCACCATTACCACCGAAGTCTGCACCTACTATTGGAACAACAAACGCACGTATCCGAAATCTTTACAAGCTGACGTGCTTGCCAACTTAAAAGAAGTAGAACGCAAAGCGAAAAAAGAATTCGGCTCTGAAAAGAATCCCTTGCTCGTATCCGTCCGCTCCGGCGCGCGTGCTTCCATGCCGGGTATGATGGAAACCATTTTGAACATTGGTCTAACCGAAAAAACGATTCCCGGTATGATTGCCAAAACGGGCGACCCGCGCTTTGTGTACGACGCTTATCGCCGCTTGATTATGATGTATTCCGACGTTGTAATGGAAAAAGCCGCCGGCATTGAACCCAAAGACGGCGAAGGTATCCGCAAAATTTTAGACGGTATGATGGCGGACGTTAAAACGAAACTCGGCGTAGCCAGTGATACCGAAATCCCGGCCGAAGAACTCAAAAAACTCTGCGTAGAATTTAAGAAAACCGTTAAGAAAGTGCTCAAAAAAGATTTCCCGGATGACCCGATGGAACAACTTTGGGGCGCAATCGGCGCGGTGTTTGCTTCTTGGAACGGTAAACGCGCGATTGCCTACCGCAACATTGAAAACATCCCGCACGATTGGGGTACTGCCGTTAACGTGCAAACCATGGTATTCGGGAACATGGGCGACACCAGCGCAACCGGCGTGGCCTTCACCCGCAACCCGGGCAACGGCGACAGCCACTTCTACGGCGAATACCTTATCAACGCTCAAGGCGAAGACGTGGTGGCCGGTATCCGCACCCCGTCCCCGATGAACAAATGGTCCACAAACGCACACTCCAAAAACTTGCCGACCTTGGAAAAAGTAATGCCCAAAGTTTACAAGGAATTAGACCAAATTCAAAAGAAATTAGAACACCACTTCCACGACATGTTGGATATCGAATTTACCATTGAACACGAAAAATTGTGGATGCTTCAATGCCGCGTCGGTAAACGCAACGGAACGGCCGCCGTGCAAATGGCGTTAGACATGGTCAAAGAACGCCTCATCACCAAAGAAGAAGCCGTCTTGCGTGTAACGCCTGCGCAACTGGGCGAACTTTTGTTGCCCGCCATTGACCCGAAAGCCGAAGCCACCGCTAAACCGATTGCGCAGGGCTTGCCTGCCGGTCCGGGCGGAGCCGCCGGGAAAATCGTTTTCAGCTCCGTTGATGCCATTAGCTTGCAAGAAAAAGGAATCTCCGCAATTTTAGTGCGCGAAGAAACCAACCCCGAAGATATTGAAGGGATGCGTGCCGCGGCCGGTATTTTGACTCAGCGCGGCGGTATGACCTCGCACGCGGCGTTAGTAGCCCGCGGTTGGGGTAAATGCTGTATTGTGGGTTGCGGCGAACTAGAAATTGACCTAGCCAAGAAAACCGTTTCTATGGGCGGCAAAACGTATAAAGAAGGCGACGAGCTTACGTTGAACGGTACAAAAGGGTATGTCTATGCGGGCGCGTTAAAAATGTTAGCCGCCGGCGAAGGCAATAAAAACCTCGCCAACTTCCTCGCGC
>CACZKQ010000169.1 GCA_902781765.1 uncultured Elusimicrobium sp.
AAAATGCACTTACCAACGGAACACCCATTCATGACGAGCTTAAAAAGTTAAAAGGTGCTCGTTGGACCAAGTATAGTGCAGAAGCCAAATTATTCTGCTCCAATGTGGCGATGGAAGTGGCGGATGAATGTGTAACGCTTTGTGGCGGAATTGCGTACATGCGTGATTTTCCGCTTGAAAAATATATGCGTGATGCCAAAATTACACAAATCTACGAAGGAACTGTGCATATTCAAAAAAATGAAATTTTAACAGCACTTATCAAGGAATATGCCGCTAAAGAGGGGGAAAATTAAATGCATATTGTTGCTTGCGTCAAGCAAACGCCAAAATCAGATAATGTAAAAATTGATCCGGCCACGGGTTGTTTGATTCGTTCCGGCGCGGAAAGTGCCATGAACCCTTTTGATGAGTATGCGTTGGAAGAAGCCGTTTTACTTAAAGAACAACTGGGCGGAACGGTGTCCGTAATTACCATGGGGCCGCCTCAAGCCGAAGCCGTACTGCGCGACAGTATTGCTCGCGGAGCGGACCGTGTGTATCAATTGGGAGACCGTGCCTTTGCCGGGTCTGACACTTGGTCTACCAGTTATGCCCTTTCCAAAGGGATTGAAAAAATCAATTCTATTTTACCGGTAGATTTAATTATTTGCGGGAAGCAAACTAATGATAGTGATACCGGGCATATTGGTCCACAAATTTCGGCATGGCTTGGTTGGCCCAATGCGGCATTCGTCAAAAAAGTAATTGCGGCGGATGACAAAACAATTACCGTAGAACGTTTAACGGAGGACGGCGGCGAAGTATTGCAATTGCCGTATCCTTGTGTGCTTTCGGTTGTAAAAGATATTAACAGTCCGCGCGTTCGTAGTGTTAAAGGACGTTTAGCTGCCAAGCGCGCTGAAATTACGGTTTGGACGGCAGATGATGTGGCGGCCGATAAGGAAAAATTAGGGATTACGCATTGTCCAACACGTGTAGTAAAATCTTTTGTTCCTAAGCGCGAGGTAACTGCCTCAGTGGTGGCGGGTGCCAATGCTAAGGAGCGCGGAGCTAAACTAGTCGCACTTTTAAAGGAAAACAACTATATTTAAGGATTTTTCTGTATGAATGAATATAAAAATGTATGGATTTTTGCTCAAACTCAGCGTGGTAAACTTAGTTCTACGGCGTATGAATTATTGACGGCGGGACGTCAGCTGGCTGATGCTCTTGGCGAAAAATTAGCTGCCGTTTTAGTGGGATACCAAGTGGCGCAATTTGCACAAGATTTAATTGCACGTGGGGCGGATTTGGTCTACGTTTGCGACGATAAAAATCTGGAACATTATATAGATGATGTATATGCCAAGGTGCTGACGGATTTAGTCAAAAACTATAAGCCAAATAAGTTTTTGCTCCCGGCGACCAACCAAGGCCGGGCTTTGTCTGCCAAAACGGCCATTTTTGTAGGGACCGGACTTACGGCTGATGCCACCGAAGTAACGATTCACCCAGAGGACGGACAGCTCTATGCCACCCGCCCGACGTTTGGCGGTAATTTAATGGCGACTATTACGTGTACTCATACGCGCCCGGAGATGTGTTCGTTGCGCCCAATGTCTTATGAAAAGGCGTTGCCCAGTGCCGGACGTACCGGAGAGATAATTCGTGTGGAATTTGACGGAAAAAAACATACGTCGCTTGCCCAATTTTTAGAATTTATCAAAAGCAAAGAAAATGGGTTGGATTTATCCGAGGCAGAAGTGATTGTTGCCGGAGGACGTGGTGTTGGAAAGGCGGAAGGTTTTACGCTGCTTAAAAAGTTAGCGGATCGCTTAGGCGGGGCTGTGGCGGCTAGCCGCGCTCCGGTGGACAATGGATGGATTGATTATCGCTATCAAATTGGTTTAACAGGACGTACCGTGAAACGGAATGAGCGGTTCAGATGTAATTGTAGCGATTAACAAAGACCCGAATGCCCCGATTATGAAAGCGGCACACTATGCAGTAGAGGGCGATTTATACGACGTAATCCCCGCTATGTTAGAAGCTCTGAAATAACATTATCAGTTATAAATACACACAACGGCGCAAAGATAAAGTTTGCGCCGTTGTTGCTTTACAATTTTTTAATGGCCCAATTTTTTGGATACAGATTATTGGCGCGCTCACCCAGATTTTTCATAAATCCAAGTGCGTAGCCTTGATACGTTACAACCACAAAGCCGCGCGGTGTATCCGGCGCAAGAGCAAAACTTTCGCGGTGTAAATAACGTTGGGCTTGCTGTAGCGTAAGTTCCACGTGCGGATAGTTCCCCGATTCAGGCTCAGTAGATAGTGCTTGTGCTGCGGAAGGAATTAACTCCTTTCCCTTTAATTCGGGAGTATGTAATCCGCTAGAGAGTAGGTGTATAATGCGTGCTCGCTTGGTTTGTTCTCTTAGCGAGTTTGGCAACGTGGCAAATTGGGGTCCTGAACTTGTTTTACGAAGCACTGTCATAAATAACCCTTCTGTTTGGGTTATTCCGGGAATAAAACGGTAGACGGGTTTATCAAATCCGGGTAATAATGAACCGGTAATGTTCCATGGCAGTTTTATGCGAACCGGCAAAATTTCTGCACCTAATTCTTCTAAGATAAAGCGCACATTTTCTTCGTTTTCATGGGTGTTAAAAGTACATGTGCTGTAAATTAAAAGACCTCCAGTGCGAAGACATGGCCAAATATCTTGTAAAATCTTGCGTTGGCGTTCCTGGCAAAAATGTACATTTTTTACGCTCCATTCTTGTATGGCTTGTAAATCGCGGCGGAATAATCCTTCACCGGAGCAAGGTACGTCCGTTAAAATTACGTCAAAAACTAAATTTGTTTTTGCAAATTCGTGTGCAAAATTATGCGTAACAAGTACGTCCGGGTGGCCTTGTTTAAGCATATTTTCCAGTAAAATATTGGCGCGCCGTCGATCCGGTTCGTTGCTAACTAGCATGGAACCCGCTGGCAGTGCGGCGCGCATGAGGGTGGATTTCCCGCCGGGAGCCGCGCATAAATCAAGCGCACTGACCGGAGTGGTAATATGCTCACGCAGCAGCGTATCTAAAAATAGGGAGGCGGCTTCTTGCACGTAATAGACCCCGGCATGAAATAGAGGATCCAACGTAAAGGCCGGACGGTTTTTAAGCCAATAACCTTGCTTGCACCAGGGAACAGGGGTCGCCTCCTCAAAAAGCGTTTCGTTTCGGTGCTTAAAGGGATTTAGGCGAATACTGACCGGGACGTCTTGTTCAAATGATTGTAAAAAATATTTCCAACGCTCAGGGCCAAAGAGGGTAGAAGTATACGTGATAAATTCCGGCGGTAAATTCATATTATTATTTTAGTATATTACATATCCTTTTTCAGCCCCGATTTGTTCCGGTGCGTTTTCATCTTGCGCTAGACTGAGGCAGAAATCTTCTCCGGCATTGTTTATAGGCACACATGTTAGGTTCATAAAATTATGCGTGGTTATGATTTTATAACGTGCGTGTGAATTTTCTTTTTGTTGGGTAAACTGGGCTTCCCAACAAATTTCTTCCGGATTTTGCTTATCTAAACAGACCATTTTACCGGTAAAATATTTTAGTTGCGCCTGTTCCAAGCGCTTGTTGAAACGGTC